>JAUHXN010000065.1 GCA_030426865.1 bacterium
ATAAATTTTATGCATCTTTGAATCAGATAGTAATTCCTCTAACGGATGGAAATCTCGTTTATATGGATAGTCTGGTATATGATAGGAACGGGTTTAGCTCAAGAACAAAAACTATAAAGCTAGATGATTCACCTCTTCACGATTACCACCAAATAACTCCAACGAAAGGAATAGCAATAGGTGATGGTGGGAAGTATTATATTACAGATTTCACTACTGGTATAGAAACCCAACCACACACACCAGAAATCGAGGTATATCCTAATCCTACAACTGATGTTGTAAAAATTCATTTCAGTAATATGATACAAGTGGAATCCCTCGAGATATATGGTATAACGGGTAATCTAGTCGAACGCAATAGCTATTCTGACTATACTAATAACATAATTCAGAAGTCTGATAAGTTGACTACCGGCGTTTACTTCATAAAAATTATCACCAGCAGTGGGGTTTTTCACAAGAAAATTATTAAATTTTAGCTTTACTAATAACAAATAATGAAATTATTATGAAGCAAAAATTGAGTTCTATATCGGTAAAGAGTTTCATACTCGTTTTTCTTGTAGCTTGTTCATTCAATGCATTTCCGGTAAGTGATGATATACAGCTAGGTAAACAAGTTCAACAAGAAATACAAAATGACCCTAAACAGTATCCCATACTCAATAATGCTGCAGCTCGTAGTTATTTACAGAATATGATAAATCAAATAATTATGTCCCCTAAAATCAAGTATAGAAAAGAATTTGCTTATAAGGTGGAAATAATAAAAGATGATAACACTGTAAATGCTTTCTGTACTCCTGGTGGTTATATTTATGTATATACTGGATTGCTTAAAAAATTAGATAACGAAGCGGCTTTAGCTGGAGTATTAGGTCACGAAATAGCCCATGCTGAGAACAGACACTCAACTCAAAGAATGACAAAAGCATACGGTGCGTCAGTACTTACGAATATTGTTTTAGGTAATGAAGCAGGTCAATTGGAACAATTAGGTGCTAATTTGCTAACTGGTCTTGCATTATTAAAAAATAGCAGAAGTGACGAATTAGAATCAGATGAGGATTCTTTCCACTATCTGGAATCAACTAAATGGTATCCAGGTGGTATTAAATTCTTCTTTGAAAAAGTAATGACAAATAAAAGTTCATCAATTTTTGAGGAATTGTTATCTACTCATCCTATGCCACAAGATAGATTAGACCAAATTAATAAACTAATAAAAGAATCAAATACTACAGGCGCAACTAAAGGTGATAATTTATTCAAAGCAAGATACCAAGAATTTCTAAAATCTTTATAGTTATATGAATTCAATAGAAAAATTAATAGAATCAGAAAAAAGAAATAACTCAATTCTTTGTGTTGGATTAGATATTGTTGCTGATAAAATGCCTCAACAAATAGAAAGAAGTATTGAGGGAATGCTTGAGTTTAACAAAGCAATAATTGAAAGTACATCAGATTTAGTTTCTTCTTATAAGATTAACTTTGCATTCTATGAACAATATGGAAAAAGAGGATATGAACTACTAGAGAATACAATAGCTGTGATTCCTTCAGATATACATATAATTGCAGATGCAAAGAGGGGAGATATAGGTAATACTTCTGCTGCCTATGCAAAGGCTGTATTTGAAGAGTTAAGATGTGATTCTATTACTATTAGCCCATATATGGGGGAAGACTCTGTAAGCCCTTTTCTAAGCTATTCTGATAAGATGGTATTTCTGCTATGCTTGACTTCTAACTCGGGCTCAAATGATTTTGAGAAAGAAAAAATAGGCGATAAATATTTATATGAAGTCGTACTAGAAAAATCGATGAATTGGGGAGGGACTGATAATCTAGGATACGTTGTAGGTGCTACTCACCCAGAAGAACTGAAAAACATAAGAGATTTAGCTAATGATAGGTACTTTCTGATACCAGGAATAGGGGCACAAGGCGGAAGCCCTGATGAAGTTATGGATGCAAATGGCTCAGGTCCATCTATAATTAACTCTTCCAGAGGAATAATATATGCGGGAGGTAATGAAGATAAATATGCAGATTTCATTAGACTCGCTGCACTTGAATTGCGTAATCAACTAAATGAAGCAAGGATTTGAAAGAGGTTGAATATCAAAAATTAGTTCGTAATTATTTATCGAGCATTCCTTTGACTAGTTTCACAACTAAGTCAGGCAAGTCAATACAAATAATCTCCCCTGGAATAATTAATGTCAACGAAGGCCCAGATTTTCTTGATTTTGCGATAATGCTAAACGGAAAAGTGATTGTTGGAGATGCAGAATTTCACATAAATGCATTAGATTGGGAAAACCATAAACACTTTCAAGATAAGAATTATGATAATGTAATTCTCCACTTGGTATTAAATGATAACTCTAACTTAACACATCCTGATATTCTAATTTTAGATAAAAATGATTTAGCAAACTCAAAAATTGATAAAAAAGAAGATGATAAATCATCATATGAAGAAATCCAACACTTTGCTTTACTAAGGCTTCTTAGGAAATCAACTATAGCGCAAAAGAACATTAATCTACACGGTCTGAAAAAAGGTATCTTACTAACTTTAAAAGATTTCCTACTAGGATATATGAGTAAAAAAAGACGTCCCATTTATAGTGAAAAAGGAATTATCGAATTTCTTAATAAGTTTGAGTATTCAAATGCATATGTATTTATTGAAAACATAATAGATGGAGTTAGTTTAGATATTTACAATAAACTTGAAGATATTGTAAACCATAAAATTAATAATGAAGGCAAAGGATTAAGAGTTGAGATACTAATTAATTGTATATTACCTTTGTCATTATGCCTCTCTGATACTAAGAATAGAGTTAAATTATTAGAATGGTATTGGGCATCTAAATCAATAAATACTTATGGATTGCTATCAAGAAGATTTCCAGATCTATCGCAAGATTATGTATGGCAACAACAGGGAATGCTAGAATACCTAAGAGATCATGGTAATAAGAAAAATATAACAGCCGAAGAAATACAAGACTACGGCATTAATCAAATACTGGATTTTTACAGTTATGGAAAAATTGAATAAAGTAAGGGTGAGGAGATGAGTTTCATAAAATCAATAACGAATTCTAAATCAATGGTAATGAAACCACTAAATTTTATAATATTTAGATTTTTGAATAACAATTTATACGAAATAAATAAAGTTATTAAAAATTCCAAATTAATAAGTAATAACCAAATTTACTTAGAGCTTATTAATGGAGATAAATATTACTTTACTTCTAATGATGTTAACCCTCCAGAAAATCTGGCAAATAAGATAAAATACTCAGACAAAACAAAAGTAAATAAAATATTGGAATATGAAAGATTCTTTTTTATATATGATTTAATGGAAGAAGTTTATGTTAAGGGTTCACATTTTAATCAAATTAATTATACTGAATATGGTACTATTATAGATGCTGGGGCAAATATTGGAGCATTTACTATTAATGCAAGTAGTAAGACAAGAGACTGTAATTTTATTTTAGTTGAGCCAGAAGCTAAAAACTGTATTGATCTTGATAAAAACTTAAAGTCTAATAATGTTAAAGATTATCAAATCGTTCGAAAAGGTCTTTGGTCGTCTGATGGAGAAATGTCATTTTTTACTAGCAATAGAGCAGGAGAACATAGCTTAATTGAGAATGAAAAAAATACAAAAGTAACTATAGAAATTCTAAAACTAGAATCATTATTTAAACAATTTCATATAACAGCCCCGGTACTATTGAAGATGGATATAGAAGGAGCTGAATTAGAAGTAATAAGAAGTAGTATTGAATTTTTAAAAGAACAACAGAATTTAACTTTACTTATTGAGGCATTACACTTCGTTGACAATAAAGAAACTTACAAAGAACTAATCCCTTTATTAAATGATAATGGATTTGAGATATTAGATTGGGGAAATGATTTTAGGGGTACTATACTTGCTAAAAATGCTAATATAAAATAGTTTACAGTTAAAATGAGATACGAATAATTCAAAGTAAATTCGCATTAAATTGTTTGTGTGTTAGTAAATAATGAGCATTAGATTATAATTATAAACAAAATGTTATAGAAATTATGAATGGAACTTATTATATTAAATTTAATTCTTTTACAAAACAATAGGATAAACTATGAAGAAAATAATGATGTTATTAGTAAGTATTGTAATATTAATTGCATGTAGTGATGATAAATCGACTAATACAGATGGATTTAATATTAATAAATATAATGTTATTGCGTTATTTGGTTTTAACCAATCGTTAGTTGATAATAGCACAAATAAAATTGAATTGATCGCAGAAGAGATTTCCTACTCAATGGATAGAAATCAAAAGGGCACTTCTGCATTATTATTAAATTCGGAATATAGTTTCATTTTCACTGATGAAAAATTTAACTCAGTTCTTGACCTTTCACCTACTTTTACATTATCTATGTGGATAAAACCAGACTTAAATGCTTGCAGAGGCGATAAACTAGGTTACATAGATGTAATTGGAAGGTGGTTTGCCACAGGAGATAGTGCTAGTTCATATAGTGTATGTATTTTGAAAGATAAACTTATCGAGGGTAGAACTTATAATTTTAAAGGAGACAAGGATAATACATGGATAAAAAGTAGTTCAACACTTTCAGATAATGAATGGAGTAATATAATAGTCACAAGAAATGATAATGGGCTAATGTTTATATATCTAAATGGAAAAGAAATAGCTAAAGGAATTGTTAATGCACCTCAAGGTTCTAATTACGAACTTTATATTGGTAAACGAAGAGATTATAGTACTAACTTTATAGGACTTATAGACGATGTAATTATATTAGATGACTATATAGATGAAAGTCAAATAGAAAACTTAATGAATTATAATATTAAATAATTACCTTAATAAAAAACCCAGCTTGGCAGCTGGGTTTTGTGTGTCATAATTCAAGCGAGTGCTTTACGAGGTGAGAATCTTTTTTTATTCCATCATCATCTTTCTGATAAATGCTGGTCTTTCATACATAGAGTAATTATCTTCTTTTATTTTTTCAATTACTTTATCTTCTACAGTTTTAGTTTCTTTATGTCCATTGCTTAATTCTTTTCTTTTTGATTCGAAGGCATTCCCCAGCTTATTATTTACTACTTCTTTTGATTCGCTTTTATTTCTTAAAAAAGTTGGTTCATCGTAGTTTTTAAGTTGGGTTACTCCCTTTGGGCCACTATCCATTGTCTTTGCACTTAGAAAGCTTGATTTACTCTCTATATTCATTCTTTTTTCAACTTGGTTATTCTCATTAGAATTATTGGTTTCTTTATCCTTGTTAAAACCTGTTGCTACTACAGTAACCATTATTTCGCCTTCTAATTCATCATTATAAACTACACCATGAATTATATTAGCATTAGGTCCAGCAGCCGATTCAACTATTTGTACAGCTTCAGAGACTTCGTACATTGTCAAATCACTTCCACCTGTTATATTAACAAGTACTCCTTTTGAGCCTTCTATAGAGATTCCATCTAGCAAAGGAGATTTAATCGCTTTTTCTGTTGCTTCTATTGCTCTATTGTCTCCTGTAGCTACACCAATACCCATTAGTGCATCTCCCATATCTTTCATTACAGTTCTAACATCAGCAAAGTCAACGTTTACTACACCGTGTTGTGAGATAATATCAGATATTCCTCTTGTTGCATTGTATAATATTTCATCTACAGTAAGAAATGCTTCTTTGAAACTTGTTTTCTTGTCTATTATTTCTAATAATTTTTGATTTGGAATTACTATAAGGGCATCAACATTTTGTCTTAATTCCGCTATCCATTTATCAGCAACTTCCATTCTTCTTTTGCCTTCCCAATGGAAAGGGGTTGTAACAATTGCTACCGTAAGTGCATCCATAGAGCGAGCTATTTTAGCGATTTCTGGCGCACCACCTGTACCAGTTCCACCTCCCATTCCTGCAGTTATGAAAACCATATCTGCTTTATCTAGCATTTTCTTGATATCTTCAATACTTTCTTCTACAGAATTCTTACCAATAGTAGGATCTGCACCGGCACCTAGACCCTTAGTCTTTTGTTTACCTAACTGTATACGTATATCAGCTCTATTATAGTCAAGTGCTTGGTTATCAGTGTTAGCTACTATAAAATCAACACCTTGAAGTCCTTTTTCAATCATGTTATTTATAGCATTACCACCACCACCACCTACGCCGATGACTTTTATTCTGGCGTTCTTTTCTTGTGAATGTGTATCTAATGATATCATCTGGATGCCCCCAAAAATTTAAATTTAATTTACTTTTATAATTCTTCTATAAATCGCTTTATCTTATTAACAGCTGTTGTAACTGTTTGTCCTTTTTTCTCTGCTTTTTCTTGTACTTCCTTTTTAGCTACTTTTCTAGCAAAGATATTTTTAACAGGATTGTCTTTAGCTTTTTCTTCTTTTTCTAATACTTTATTAACCGGCTCTTCAACTATCATTTCTTCTTCAGTTTCAATAGTTAAATCTTCTATTTCAAATGAATTTATATCGCCGATTCCATTTAATGCAAGTCCCACAGCAGTAGAATAAACTGGGCTACCAACTTCTGGAGCTAATCCACTATAAGAAAGGTTTGTTGGAATTCCTATTTTAACAGGCATACCAAACACTTCTTTTGCTAGCTCTTCTGTACCATTCAGTAAGGCAGTACCACCTGTTACTACTATTCCAGCACCTAGGTTATGAGAATAACCCGAGCGATTTATCTCTGCTAGAGCAAATTCAAATAATTCTTGCATTCTTGGTTGGATAATCTCACATAATTGAGATTTTTGTATTTCCATAGGTTTACGTCCACCTATACCAGGTACCATAAACACTTCATCTTTCATTATCGAATCACCATGGCAATGACCATAGTCTCTTTTTATCTTTTCGGCTTGGTTAGTTACTATTCCCAATACTTTTCTAATATCATTAGTTACATGTTTGCCTGCTAATGCAAACACAGAAGTAAATCTATAAATTCCTTCTTCAAATATGGCTACATCAGTAGTCCCACCACCAATATCTACTATAGCCACACCTATCTCTTTCTCTGCTTCTAATAATACTGATTTACTACTTGCAATAGGCTCCAAGATAACATCTTTAACTTTTATGTCAAGTCTTTCTACGCATCTGTATATATTATTTATAGCTGTTTTTAAGCCAGTTATTATATTTACATTTGCTTCCATTCGAATACCGGACATACCAATAGGATCAGTAATTCCGTCTTGACCATCTATTATAAAGTCTTGAGGTATAACATGTAATATTTTTCGTTCAGAAGGAATTGCAATTTTACTAGCATCTTTTAATAATCTTTCTACATCACTTTGTGTGATTTCTTGTTCACTATTAGATATACCTATAATTCCACGAGTTTTAATTGCTTCGATATGGTCACCAGCTATCCCAACAGTGACTTCATTGATTTTGATTCCAGATTGTTCTTCAGCTTGTTCAATTACTTTTTTTATACTTCTTATTGTCTTTTCGATATTAACTACAACACCTCTATTCAGACCTTCACTTTCAGCTATTCCAATACCCAGTATCTTAAGTGTATTATTACTTGGGTCTGGTGAAGTAACCAATGCACAAACTTTAGAAGTTCCGATATCTAAACCTACCGAAATAGGTAAACCATTTTTTAATGTAGAGGACATATTAATACCTAAGATTTTATTATATTTCTTCTATTACAATTCTGTCAAACCATCTCAAATCAACTGTTTTGACAGTTGTTAATAATACTCGTGCTGCTCTGTCATTCATTAGTATTCTTAACTTGTCAAACTTACTTTCTATATTTTCATCCAAACCTAAATAAATCCTTGCCGTCTCAAAAGGACCTATTAATTCAAAACCCTTCTCATCATTTATGTATCTAATCTCACTGACAAAATCCAAAACTTCCTGTTTCTTATTTAGTTCATCTATGATATTAATTGCAATATTTATCAGTGTTGTATCTTTTCTTTCTAAACCTGATACAATTACCAAATCTGAATAATCTTTCAATACTTTATAGGGGAGTATAGTACCTACTTGGTCTATATAGTTTAACTTTCCCCCAATATTATAAAAAGCAAATGGAAATCTTTCTTCCATATCTAAACTGATTTTTGATTGACTAGCAAAAGAAGCAATACATTTCTTTATATATGCATCTTTTTCTATTTCATCTTCAATCTTTTTTAGTAGAACACTATCTTTTGTTTTCCCAAAAGATATTTTCTTTGCTTGATCAAAGAACTTATCGGAATCATTCAAGTCTAGTCCGTTTATCTCATATTCGGTTATTTTCTCTCTCATAAACCAATTGTCTGACAAATTTACTAAGTAAACTATACCTACAATTGCAATAAGTAGAAAAACTGGTACGATAAATCGTTTCCAATTTGAAATAACCTTGAATTCAGAGACATTCGTGTCTTTCTCGTCTTCCAAAGGTCTAACTCTTTATATTATTATGTTTTAAATAAAGTGGAGTACATTGTGGTGTGTATCATCCCTTTATGCTGCGTATTTTAACAATTCAAATGTAAGTGAGATTACATTAAAATGCAAATTAAATTTTAATAAAAATTTACCCTAACTCTCAAAAGTCTTGATAGATAAGGGTTTCAATCTAAAAAATATTTTCAACAATTCTACATTCTAGATAAATTCTAGAAGTTACTATAAATTTACCACTTCAGTAGATTTATTTCATCAACGTAAATAGTACGCTTATTTCTAAAAAGAGCAAGTACTATTGCAAGTCCTATAGCTGCCTCAGCCGCTGCGACTGCCATTACGAAGAATACGAATATCTGTCCTGAAGCATCACCCATAAAAGATGAAAATGCAACGAGACTAATATTCACAGCATTTAGCATTAACTCTATGCACATAAATATAATAATTGCATTTCTTCTAGTAAGTACACCGACAGAACCGATTGCAAAAATAGTTCCTGATAGTATTAAATAATATTCTAATGGAATTGCTTCAATCATTTTAAACTCTTCTCTTGTAAGTCTCTTTCTAAAAATAATTTCTTTTTACCTAAAACCATTGCTCCTACTACTGCTACTAAAAGCAATAATGCTATGAATTCAAATGGAAATAAATATTCTGTAAATAATTTGTAACCTAAGTTCTTTACATAACCAGTACTAACTGATTCAGCTGTTATTTCGTGAGTAAAACTGCCAGCACTTGTAAATAGAACTAATATTTGAACTACAAATGCTGCACCGAATGTCATTGCAACACCTTTACGTGCATTAAACCTAGTGTCAACATCATCTTCCTTTCCTAAATTAAGAAGGAGAATAACGAAAACAACTAGTACCATAATAGCACCTGCGTAAACTAAAATCTGTAATACAGCTATAAATTGAGCATTTAGGGTTAAATATAAACCTGCAAGCATCATAAAGTGTAAAACCAAGTTCATAGCTGAAACAACTGGGTGTTTTGATGCAACTGTACCAAATGCAGTCCCAATAGCTACTATACTTAATATCAAAAAGAATATTGTTGTCAATGCCATAAGTTTAAGAATTTTGGTTTTTGAAAATCAAATTTAACAAAAATACATTAATTATTTAATTCTTTCAAGTAATTAACTGATAATGATTATCCACAAATCATGATTTATTAGTAGATTTCAACAGATTCTATATCTTTTATTTCCATTACTTTCTTAATTATATCATTTAACTCTATATCGTTACTAAGTTTCAAAGTAACTTTTCCTTCAAAAACTTTCTCAATAGTATCAAACGAAATTCCATTCAAACTTACATTCTCAATCGAAATAATACTTTCGGTGATTTCTTTAACTATACCAGGTCTATCTTTACCCCTGATGATTAAAGATTTGATTAAAGACTTAATTTGTTTTCTTAACGGAAGTTGTAAGTTAACCTTCGTACCTTTCTGTGCTAACTCTTTTAATAATTGAGCAATATATGTTATTTCTAAATTACCTTTTCCTAACTCTACATACATTTCTCTTTCTGATGCCAGATTCAATTCTTTTACCAGTTTGTTAATTACAGACTGTCTTATTGCTACTTGACCATTGATTATCTTAGATTTCCATTGTTTTCTTCCTTTTCGATAATTTTTAGTCTGTATCTCTTTTAAGTACCTATTTAAGACTGATCTTGCTTTATTAGTAGTAATAATACTTTGCCAATCTTCAGAAATTGATTTTTTAGAAGATGTTAGAATCTCTACTTGATCTCCACTTTGAAGTTTATAGTTAATTGGAACTATTTTCCCATTTACTTTAGCACCTATATAGTGGCTTCCAAGTTCGCTATGTATATGAAACGCGAAATCTAAAGGAGTCGAATTAATTGGGAATGTATGCAACTCGTTTTTTGGTGTAAATACATGTATTTCTTGAAGAAAGGTGTTTTTCTTGAGAAAGTTAAATAGTTCTTCTGGTGAATCTGTGCCTTTGCTTTCTATCATCTCACGAACAGAATCCATCCACTCAACAGCATTCGGATTGTCAAAAACTGATTGAGCAGGTATAAAACCTTTCTTATAGTTGAAATGAGCTGCAACCCCTCTTTCTGCAATTTCGTGCATTTTACGTGTTCTTAATTGTATCTCAACTGGTCTTCTCTGTGGTCCAAGAACAGCGCAATGTATTGATTGATAACCATTCTGCTTTGGTGCATTTATATAATCTTTGAAGGTCTCGGGTACAGGAGGATAAATAGATGCTGCTAAACTGTAAACATAGAAACACATATTAGGGTCATCACTTTCTAATATTATTCGAATCGCAATCAAATCAAATAATTCATCAACTGGTTTATTGCGAGCTATAGTTTTATTATAAATTGAATAGATGTGTTTTGCTCTTCCGTAGATTTTTACTTTAACGTTGTTTTTTTCTAAGAACTTATCATTGCTAATTTTTTCGATAATTGGCTCTTTGAAATCATCTACATATTTCTCTCGATCCTTTCTTTTCCCCAAAAGCTTAGTTTTAATATTATCGAATTCTTCTCTGTTCGTTATTTTAAAAGCAAGATCTTCCAATTCCCATTTTATATTTCTAAATCCAAATCTATTTGCAAATGGGGCAAATACTTCTAAGGCTTCTTTGGCATCTTTTAATTGTTTATCTTTTTCAAGTGGAGCTATTGTTCTTAGGTTTTCTAATCTTTCAGCTAACTTTATGA
>JAUHXN010000386.1 GCA_030426865.1 bacterium
TTCTATTATGTTTCGCTATGGGAATTGGGATGTTGATTTTCTCAGTTTTTGCTATTCTACAAGGCTTGTTTCATTTAGAACTTATGCAAGCAGCAGGAATAGTAGGGTTCATTTATACCACTTGGGCTATCGGCCAATTCTTCGAAAAAGGAAGATTTGTCAGTTATGTAAAAGCATTGCTTGCGTATATGTTAGGAATGGTTTCATTTACACTGCTAGCAATTCTAATTGGGACTTTAACTGATTTGATAATAAAGTAGGTTTGGATGGAATTACATAAAAAGATACTGATTTTACTTTGTGCGTTAATACTATTTTCTTGTGGAGAGGATGAAGTTAAACCAACGGAAACACCTGTCGCGTACAAAGAAGCTAGAACGATAACTTACAATAATGTGAATGTAGATGTTGTAATTGACAAACCCGCTCTCAATGAAGTAGATGTTCTATTGGTGTTTCACGGCACTGTTCAATACGATAGTAATATTACCAAGGCTGCGGACTTTATACTTGAGAAATTTAGAAGTATATTAGACCGACAAGATATGATGATAGTGAGTGTTGCTTACCCCGGTGAAAATATGCTATTGGGTGATAATATTGTACAAGCAGAAGCCGCATTACTATGGGTAAAAAACAAAGCAAGTGAAGAGTTAGGGATAACAGTAAAGAAAGTATTCATGGGTGGTCATTCACAAGGAGGGTATCTAGTAACAAGGCTTAATACTATACACCAAACAAATGGAGTAATCGCTAATGCTCCTGGCCCTCTTAACCTAGTCTATAGATGTCAACTAGAGGAAGATGGGAAGATTCAGTCAGGTGACGCTTGTACTAAAATCAGAAACGTATATGGAACTACAACTAACAATCCAGATGCCTATATGGCAAGATCGTTATTGAACTTCACCGATGGATTTAAAGCAGATATACTTTTTGTACAAGGGCTTGATGATTCACCTATTCAGCTCTATTCTTGGTCGACTTTTAAGCAAGATGTAACTAGTTGTACTGACTGTCAGAATAGTAAGTTTGTAGAAATAGTAGGTGGCAAACACGAATCTATGTTCACTAACCCTAATGCAATAATTGAATTCAATAATTTTATAAATAATAGATGAACAACCAAAACCGCAAAGAACATTGGGAGAATATATACCAGACGAAAGAACTAACGGAAGTGAGTTGGTATCAACCAACACCAGTTACTTCGCTGGATTTCTTCAAGCAATTTGATGTTCCACTATCAGCAAAAATTATTGATGTGGGCGGTGGTGATAGCTTTTTGGTTGACCATTTGTTGGAGCTGGGTTATCATGATATTACTATACTCGACATCTCGACAGCAGCTATTGACAGGGCAAAGAAGAGACTAGGCAGGCGAGCGAGCGAAGTCAAATGGATAATAGCTGACGCATCAAATTTTACCCCCACTGAGCAATACGACGTCTGGCACGACCGAGCGGCATTCCACTTCCTAACTGACGAGCAAGAGTTTACCTATTACATACAAACAGCTCATCAAAATATAACTCCAAATGGCATTTTGGTCATCGGTACATTCTCCGAAAAAGGCCCTACAAAGTGTAGTGGGATTGATATAAAGCAATATTCTGACGAAACAATGACCAAGCTATTCGGTAAGCTATTTGAGAAGATTGATTGTAAAACAATCGACCACCAAACACCTTCTGGCTCAATTCAAAACTTCATTTTTTGTAGTTTTAGGAAAGTCTAGTTAGTAAGAATTATCCCTCCTCCAATTTATTTTCATTCTAAATCCAAAAAAATTCTCTATATTCGATAATCACAAAATTGATAAAACAATATCGCATCTTGAGAAAACAAAAGCGGCTTTACTCTCATCTGAGAATCAACTACGTTTGGCTAATAATAAAGCCGAAGATTTGACTATCAAAAAATTGACGCACGGAAAGCCTACAATGATATTGAAGTTCGATGAGCTTTAAAGTTTTGGGCATTAAGTCAGCTTAACTTATAGTTGATTATTACGTTTAATAATTTAATAGCCGAGTATTTCATAGTTAACAGACCTTTAAATGAATAATAATTACATAAGTAATTTAAATTATAAAATCATTGCCATAGTTTTCATAATAATGGGTATAACAGGTGGATTTTCTACATTGTCTAATGGTGTAGAGTTAATAGGCAAGTTTTTATTCTCATTATATGGGTTAGCTATTGGACTTATTTTAGGTGCTGGATTTACATTTTTAATTAATTCTTGGAAATCACGTCAGGA
>JAUHXN010000387.1 GCA_030426865.1 bacterium
TTTCTATTATAAAGCAGCTCTCGAATTAACAGAGGAAGGTAAATCCGAAAGCAATATAATCAAAAATAACCTTGCCACTTTATACTTCTTGAAGAATGATATTACTCAGTCGATAAGAATTCTAGAAAGTATCAAAGAAATTTATTTATCATCAAACACGGACGTAGAAAGGTATCTAGTCTTAACTAACAAAATACTTTTTAACCTATTAACGAAAAAACCAATAAGTAAAAGCGACCATACATTGTTAAATGATTATCTACATTATTGTGAAACACGAAATGATTTTTATTCTGCCGATGCAAATTTTAAATTATCCATCTACTCTTTGCTATACAAGAATACTGAAGAAGGTATTAAATATTTGAATAAAGCAAACACTACTTATGTTTCTGTTGGAAATATAGGATTAGCAAAAGAAATTACTTCTAGGTTCACAGACTTAATGAAAAACCCACCAACTATTCCATTTAAATATACTCTTAATGATTTAAATAACAAGCAAATACAAATATACTCGGCTTCCTTAAATAGTGAGATTGAAACAAAACTAAAGGCTGAAAATTATATCAATGATCTAAATATTAAACTAAATAAAGCAGAGTTTAATTATTATATTACATTGTCCATTTTGATTTCTGTTTTGCTTTTTGTTGGTATTATAATACAGAGAGTATTCACAAGTAATAAAATTAGACAGATAGTAAATGGTTATCTTTCTTATTTAACTTTAATAAATCAATTAGATGCGGAAAAACTAAGAATTAATCTATCCAAAATAAGCAATTATATGGTGTTGGATGAAAGCTTTAGTAATAAGAAGTACTTTACTGAACTAGTAGATGAAGTAGTTAGAGATACAAACAACATTAGAAAAACTGTAAAAGAAGGTATTATTTTTCAACAAACAAAGAGGTTAAAAGATGTCAATGTCACCACCACCAACTAATTTCCAATGGATAGGAAATACATTAAGTTATACACTAGACACTGGTGTTACTGGACTACAAATAAAGTATAAAAATACTAGTGAAGCCGATTGGACTATTATTTATGATGATATTAATTCAGCACCATCGAGTTGTCCGTTGTCTTCTTCTGATGGACCAACTGGTGAAGTAATGGGTTTAACTAGGAAAACCATGGATGATAAATGGGGACCTCCAGGTATAGAGGAAATCACAAATCAGAATGTATAAATACAATTCATTTAGATGCAATCCCAATTATTTTTGGGATTGCATTCTGAATGCAAAAGAATTAAAATAAATTTTATTAAGTTAGTAAAAACAAATGAAAGTTTGTTAATTCTAAACCATCTAATTAAATCACATGAGGGAGGTGTAACGTGATTTGTTCTAATAAAAAAGGCTGATAAAAACCTTTTTTAAATGGGTTAATACCAACCTGTAAATGTCAATTAAATTTGTGAGAAACCTATTTGACAGATGCAAACTTAACCCTATTTTATGTTAATTAAAAATATATTAATAAATCTAATAGGTAAGAAAAATGAAATGTTTAATTGTATTATTAGTCGTATTTACATTAGGGCAAAATTCTAATCTAATTGCCCAACCTTGTGCTTCTGGTTGGGTGACTCCCACAAGAACAATGACAATTAATGGTTGCGATTATATAGTTAATTTTTGTGTAGATTGTAACCCTCTTATGGGTACTACAATAAGAGTTATGGGATTTACAGAAGTAGATCAAAATTGCGTTCCTAGCCCGTTTTTAAACACAAGCCAATTATTGAATGAAATAACTGAAAGGGTTCTTTCAGATAAAACATTACTTACTTCATTCTGTTCTGGAGACGTACTTAAACCATGTGATGCTCCCCCTCCAAGTACAAATCTAGCTGTAACAATTGCAGAAAATTTATGCTGGCAAAAAGAAACTTTATCTAATGGGACGGTTGATTATAGAGCTTGTTATTGGTTAACAGCATATTGTTCTACAACATGGACACTTTGTATAAATAGTCAAGGAGGTGTTGATAGATTTATTTATCACTCACCAGAAATTTCTGGTGATGAAGATGACTGTACAGATCCTGAACCAGCTGATCCACCAATAGGACAAACTACTGGATGCTATAGAGTAAATACAAGATGTGATTAAAAAAAGTGATATATATGCCTAAAATTCACATATTTATCTTAATTATTATATTACCAAGTTCTCTTTTATCCCAAAGAGAATACCATAACTGGTATTTTGGAGATAAATCAGGTATTACTTTTAATACTCCGA
>JAUHXN010000388.1 GCA_030426865.1 bacterium
ATTGAAAACCTTTAAAAGTGAAGTTATTTTGTTGTTGAATATTAATCTCAACTACAATGAAAAAAACATTACTCTTATTTACAACCTATTTATGTTTGGGTGTTTCTGCAATTTTCGCTCAAAACGTAAACATTCCAGATTTCAACTTTAAAAATTATTTGTTAAACAATACTGCTATTAATACAAATTCTGATACAGAAATTTCGGTAGCTGAAGCGCAAGCTTTTACAGGAACAATATCGGCTACAAGTCTAGGAATTACAGACTTAACAGGAATTGAAGCTTTTGTAAATATAACTACATTAGAAGTATATTCAAATATACTAACATCATTAGATGTTAGTAACAACACCAGTTTAACACGATTACATTGTGCAAATAACCAAATAACAACAATAGATGTTAGTAATATTCCAACATTAAATCAAATTCATTGTCAAAATAATCAGTTGGTAGAATTAAATTTAGCTAATGGTAACAATCCTAATTTTACATACATGAAATCTTATGGAAATCCAAATTTAACGTGTATTCAACATGATCCTAATTACACACCTTCGTATACTAATGCTGGTCAGTACGCACAAGGATGGACAAGAGATGCAAACTCTAGTTATTCTTCTAATTGTAATTATGGACCTGTTTATGTAGATGCGAATGCAACTGGAGCAAATAACGGAAGTTCGTGGATTGATGCATACACAACAATTGATGCAGCACTAGCTGTAGCTGGTCCTAATAGAAATATTTGGGTAGCAAAAGGTATTTATAAGCCAACAGCTCAAAACACGCCTTTAGAAATAAATGATATTAGTATTTCTATTTTCGGTGGTTTTGATGGTACTGAAACTCAATTATCAGATAGAGATTTAACTTTGATAAATACAACTAATGCGACTGTTATTACAGGTGATATGAATGGTGATGATGTTAATGGTGATTTTGCATCTAATAAATCTGATAATGCAGATAGATTAATTTTAGTTGATGCTACAAACATTACGATTGATGGTTTTATTTTAGAAAATATTTACGATACATCAAGTAATGCTCATAATCAAGACAATGGTGTTATTTATTCAAAATATTATGGTGCTTCTACTTGGATTGAAAACTTGAGTATAAAAAACTGTAGTTTTAAAAATAACTATAGTAATGATTTTTTAATTAAAGGAATTGGTCTAAAAGATAATTTTAAACTTTCCAACGTAAGTTTTACAAATAATGTAAGTACTGGACAAAGTATTATTTTATTACACACAGATCGTTTTAATAATATTTATGCAAACTTTTCAAATGTGTTGTTTGCAGATAACGAAACCAAGTTTTCTGTTATCAATGCCTACCGAATTCCTGATGGCTCATTTACAAACTTCAGAGACTTAGATTTAATAATAACTAATTCATCTTTTATTAATAATAATGTAGTAAATGTCAATAATACATCTTATGGTCAGGCTATTATCATGGGATCTGATAATACTAGAGGACACTTAGAGATAAATAACTCGATCTTTTTTGGTAATACGTTAAATGGAACTTACGCAGACAGAGATATTTCTTATGGTACTCAGGGAAATCATTATGAATTAGTAATTAATAATTCAATAACTCAAATTACAAACAATGGTGGAGCATCAGGAGCTTTTGCAGCACCATCATTTAATAATGTTCAAGATTTAGATCCAAATACAGTATCTCTTAATTTGAGTGCAGATTATAAACCTACATCAAGCTCGTCTTACATTATAGACCAAGGAAATAATTCTTTATATGATACTGCTTTATTCGGTGATTTAGATTTATCAGGTAATGATAGAATTTTTAACAGTACAATAGACCTTGGTGCTTTTGAATATGATTCAACATTAGGAATTGATGATTTGTCTTTAGATACAAACTCAGTAAAACTATATCCAAACCCTGTAAGTGACAGGTTATTTATTAAATCTACAGAGCAAGTTGAGAACGTGTTTATTTACACTATTAGCGGACAGTTAGTAAAGCAAGTAAATGAAGTTAATAATGGAATTAATGTGGCTAATTTACCTTCAGGATTATACATGATTCAAATTAAAACATCTAAAAGAACTATTAATCAGAAGTTTCTTAGAAACTAAGTTGATGTTATATCAATTTGATTTAGCGCTCACTCTTGTGGGCGCTTTTTTTAAAAAACTATTCAAAACAAAAACTATGAAATATTTAAAAACAATCATACTCGTAATGTTTACTATTGTATTGACTT
>JAUHXN010000066.1 GCA_030426865.1 bacterium
AAGTAATGCAGCACCACCAGCTAACATAGCAAACCAAAGGAATGACCAAATACCTTTCTTCTTACTTTCTTCTATCTCGGCACTTGATTCTGTTATTATAGGCTCATCTTTGTGGTCATCGCTTTCTTCTAATTGTTTTGTGCTTGCAGCTATGATTGATTCATTCTCTTCCGAATCATAAGTATCAGAACTTACTATTATCGAATAGGGTTCAGGGGGTAAACACCTAACTGTATCACACAATTGTAAGTAAACTTCTATTTCTAAGTCATCTTTACCAATTGTAATATCCTTAAGTGCTTTTAGTGGGACTATTACATCAAATGTACCTTTATAATATGTCAAATCCATCTCAAAACCCTCATCGAATTTTTTAAGAGGGGTTGGCTTTAACACATCTCCGTTTGACTCTGCTAACTCTGCACTTAAAACTACGATTTCAGTTGTATTAGGGCCTATACCTTCAGGACTAATTTGATCTATAAAGTCATAAGTGTACCAATACTTATCTATATCCATATTAACTAGAACATAAAACTCTTCACCTGATTTAATATCAACCTTAGAGGTTTTCGTCTCAAATCTGATATGAGGTTCATCTGCTTGTGACTTTATTGCTGTTACTAGGAAAGTAATCATCAACAGAGGTAGTAATATTTTTTTAATCATACTTTTATTCTCGATTATTCTAAATCGCCTTGGAAATAGTTTATTATTCTTTCGTCAGTAAAATTTTTATCTTTCGATTTATTCATTATCGTATCATTTAGCTTCTGAGTAAATACTTCCGAAGCATTATAGCCATAAGTCTTTAATAAGTAATTGAGTGCTATTACTTCTGCAATTACTGTAATATTTTTACCAGGGAATATCGGCAACTTAACAGTTGTAATATCTACGCCCATTATCTTAGTAGTATTTTCCTCTAGTCCAGTCCTAGTATAGTCTCCCTTGCTGTCCCATACTTCTAACTCTACTATTATTTCTAATCTTTTTTGATACCTTATAGAGCGAATACCAAACATACGTCTGACATCGATTATGCCCAACCCTCTGATTTCCATAAAATGTTGGACTAAGTTAGTACCAGTACCCATTAGGGCAGTACCAGTGTTATTGTTTAGTATTACTATATCATCCGCTACTAGTCTGTGGCCTCGCTCAACCAAATCAAGTGCAATTTCACTTTTACCTATTCCGCTACCACCTGTAAATAGTATTCCTACTCCATAGACGTCCATAAAGGAGCCGTGTATAGTTACATGAGGAGAAAATTGATCATTCAAGAAGACAGATAATATCGAAACAGCAGTAGTTGTATCCTTTTCAGTTGAAAGTACAGGAGTATTGTTCTCTATAGCTAATTCAATTAATTCCTCATGAAATAGATTTCCGTTTGTTATAACGATACAAGGCACATCAAATTGAACTATATTTTTGAATGCCTGCTTTCTTTTTTCCAAATCCAAAGAACGAAGATAATATATCTCTGTATTTCCTACTACTTGAACATTACTATATGTAAATAACTCAGTAAATCCAGCCAACGCAAGTTGTGGACGATACATATTTGATTCGGTAATAGAATTTTCCATCCCAATTTCGCCAGTTATTACTTGCAAATTGAGAGGCGAGTTCAAAAGTGCTTCCACTTTGACTTCTTTTTTTCTTATTACTTTTAAATTATTATACATAAATAAAAAAGGACATATTATTTTTATATGTCCTTCTAATATAATTAAAATTCTGGTTTATCTGTCTCAGGTTCAAATTTTTCATGAACATGATCCTTTGTTTTTGTCTTTAACTTCTTTAATTGTCTTACTAACTTATCTTCTGCACTTGCAAGACTCTTTTTGAAATCATCTGTACGGTCACTTGAAACCAATACTTTGCCATTCGCATTAACTCTAAACTCAACTACTTTCTCTTCGGGTTCATTTATAAATTCAACATGTGTACTCAGAATCGAACTATTGAATTGAGTAAACCCTTCTGCCGCTTCTAATGCCATATCGTGTAATGTTGGATGTTTCTTAGCATCAAAATGTCTGAAAGTTACTTCTGTAGTCATCTTTGCCTCCCTAGCATTTATATATTTTGAATGAACGTTATTACTAACAATCTAATGAAAAAAATGTTATTTACCAATAGTTTGGAAATATTCTATTCCAAATTGTAGATTCAATGACAAATAACCTGGTATCAACTCTACTGAGTTCTCTAATTGAGACGATTCATCTCCTAATTGATTTTTAATATTATTGTACATATCTACTTTCCTAAACATATACGTATATCTAAGCTCAATAGTTAAATTACCAATAATATTTCCTACTACAGATTGATCAAAATCTAGCTCCATTCCCAAAGCTCCTCTTACAAGGGGGAATATGTCAGTAGCGTCATAATGTACACCACCTATTCTTGTGTCGGAAGCCCTATTTGAGTTCACCTTTTCTGTCCAATTCACACTAGAAACTAATACTCCTGCACCTACAGAAGCATAAGTTTTAAATTGTTGTTCCACAGGGATATAGTCAAGAGATACGACTACTGGAATTGAAGATATATTAAATTCATTATATATATCACGAGTGACAGTACCTATTGAAAGGGAATCGAATTCTGTATAAGCATCTGATGATTTGGAATCGAAAAAATCGGCAGATACTGATAGACGGTAGTGGTCTTCTAACCAAAACTTCAACCCTCCACCTAATGCCGGTGAGTCGCGAAAGTCAAGTGAGTTACCTCCGATTATATTCTGATAATCTTCTTGGAAGTTAGCAGAACTAGCGCCAAATACACCACCTATAGTAACATAAGCCATTTCTCTCAAATGATATTGAGCCGATAGTACTGTATTTGGAATAAAACAGATAGAAATTAGGGCAACTAATATGGTTCTATTAGAAACCAAACCAATCAATGATTTTTGTTAGCTCTTCTTTTAATTGCTTTCTATGAACTATCATATCTACAAATCCATGTTCTAGTAAAAACTCAGAAGTTTGGAATCCTTCTGGTAGCTTACGTTTGATAGTTTGTTCGATTACTCTGGGACCTGCAAATCCAATCAATGCCCCGGGCTCAGCTATTATGACGTCGCCCAACATAGCAAAACTAGCACTAACACCACCAGTAGTAGGGTCTGATAATATGGAAATAAACGGCAATCCTGCATCGTCTAGCTGTGCAAGTGCGACACTTGTTTTTGCCATTTGCATCAAAGAGATTACTGCTTCTTGCATTCTAGCACCACCAGATGCAGAGATAACTATAAGCGGACATTTGTTTTTAATTGCATAGTGAGTAGCTCGGACAAATTTCTCTCCAACAACAGAGCCCATACTTCCACCGATAAAATCGAAGTTCATACAAGCGAAAGATACTTTCTTCCCATTTATCTTACCATAACCAGTTGTTAGAGCATCTGAGCTATCAGATTTTTTATACGCTGCAGCTAATCTATCTTTATAAGCTTTTGTATCTTCAAACTCAAGCGGGTCAGCTGAGCGTACTTTCTTATGTGTTTCTTTGAATGTTCCTTCATCAAAGATAATACCTGCATATTCTTTTACACTGATACGGAAGTGGTGATCACTAGCAGGGTCAGTATATAGGTTTTCTTCTAATTCTTTTTTGTAGATTACATTTCCATTCGGAGCTTTCGTCCACAAACCATCAGGCATATTCCTGTGGCCATCATTTTTTATATTCTTTTCTGATCTTTTAAACCAAGCCATATTATTAACATTTTTATTGTTTGTGTAGATTTCAATTTAATTATAGATAGCCAAAATTCCTAAATATATTAGTGAAAAATGACACACTATAGATAGGGGCCACGATTTTTGTGGAGATTAATTTGAATGGTGATTAAAGAAAATTACTTCGCCTCTTCATAAGCAGCTTTTAGCCATCCTATTAGTTCCTTATCTACATTTTTTTCATCGGTCAGTCTAATTCTATGTGAACACATAGAGTTAAAACTTCCTGACTTTTCTAATCGCTCAGTTATTTCTAATTCCTTTGAGTTTATCCCTACATCTAATCTAGTTTTTGTTGATGGTTGGATAAGCGCGAATTGCTTCTTACCTCTTAGACTCACATACGCTTTTTTAGGAGATATCTCTACTGCTCCAAATTTTGATATTTCCTTCATTAACTTATCATATATAGGTCTTAGAGTCTCTTTTCCTTTATACTGTAAATCAACCAAATCTTCACTCTTTGCTACCGAACCAGCATCCGAGTTTTTGGCCTTGTGTACTACCAGATTTGCAAACCCATAAGTAAAACCATGCTCGTCTTTTAGATAGTTTATCATTTCTTTATGTTTTTCGATTCCTGATTTCTTAACTACTTCTATCCAATGAGTAATGGGTTTTCCTGTATTCTTTTCTATACTGTCTATCATTTTTTCTTCTGGAGTCATAATATACCTCTTAGTTAAATAATCCGATTATTGTACCCATTACCATAAATGAAACTACGTGATATCCACCATTTATCGCGAGTAATGAAAATGATTTTCTCTCGAATAAATAAGTAGTTCCCATTGATAATAGTACCCATGCAAACCCAATCATAAATCCTGCAGTTAATCCAAATAATATATCTGCTTCTGGCCCAAGAAACATTGCAAGTACCAAAGCAGCAATGAATGAAAAGATAAATGATAACCCAAAGACTTTTGCTTGCCCTTCTTTAAGGTCGTCTTCGCTTATTTTTGCTTCTTTCATCCACTTTTTACTAAACATAAGCGGTGAGTACCAAGCTCCTCCAATCATAAATGTTGAAAGTGCCGCTATTATTACAGCAATCCAATTTAGCGATGCAAATGCTGTACTCATATCCATAATCTTACCTTTGTTAATAATTAAAAAAAAGCAAAATAGTAATATATTCACTTTTATAATTGTATAAAATTAACCTTGATTTTACTCTATTGGAATAAAATTAACATAACCTTTATTTTTCTTCAAATATTCTGTTGGTGTAAAATCAGTGAATTCTTTGAAATCACGAATAAAATGAGATTGATCAAAGTAACCAGATTCAAATGCAATTTCTTGTAAATCTACATTTGTGTCCGATCCAATCATATTTATTGATTTTTGAAATTGTCGTATACGTCTGTATTTATTTGGTGATATTCCCATGTGTTTCTTAAATAAATAATTCAAATGCTTATTTGTAAACCCAACTTTTTGGCAAATCTCAGTAATAGTGTATTCACCCATTAATCCAATTGCAAACTCGACACTTCCGTTCAGACTTACTTCATTTTTGATTTCATTAGTCAATAGTTTATCTAAGAGTTCGAATTTAGAATGGATTGATTCAAGCTCTAATAGTCTGTCTCTGATGTCCGTTACTTTATTGTTCCATACATTCTCAAGGTCGGTCACGTAATTATTGAATTCGGTCAATGGAAACCCAAATAGAGAATATGCTCCTGTATTTTTGAAACTTATACCGATTACATTTGTAACTGAAGTATGTATAATTATTGGTCTTGTTAGAATAGAAGAAAACCACATCTTTCTACATTCTTTATCAACTTCACCAGAATAATCTTCCATTTTGAATGAATCACTAAGGTTGATCATTAACTCTTGATTTCCTGCTGGTAGAATCTTTTCTCTACTGTGATTTACTACTCCATTTACATACCAGAAGTAATCAACTATTTCTGATAAGGGGTAAGAAGGAATATAAGTTTCATATATCATATCTAATGTCAATATCTTAATTTGATTTAAATTACAAAAAATTGAATTAAATCTAAAAAACCCTATTCATTTCCCTCCTCAATTAAAATTTCGTAAATTAATTTCCATATTAAGTTATAAAATAACAACATTGATAATTATTATGAAAAAATTATCTTTTATACTCAGCTTGTTAATCTTTCTATCACTTGCCCTTCAGGGCGAAGAAGAGATGAAATATATCACTGGTAAAATTACTTTAGCTGATGATGGTGTCGCCAAACGTGAAGTATATGTTTATTATAATCGCTTCCGAAACAGCGATGATAATCTTATGAAAGTAGTACCGACATCAGCAAACGGTGAGTTCAAAGTACCGATTCCCAAAAGTATAAATTATGCTGAACTACATCTTGCTGCTCCTGGTTACGAAGCATATATGACCGATTACATAGAGGGAGATAAAAACCCTAGAGTTGAGGCTATACTCTATAATAGAGCAATACCTGAAAAGTTTGATTCTGTTGGAATTGTGATATACACTAAAAAAGGTAGAATTGCCGAAAGGATAAAAATAGGTTATTCAAGATTTGTGAAATTCAAACTTGATTTCAATGATAAGAAATATGCGAAATATACTGGTAAAGGAGAAGATACTGTCCGATATACTCTTCATTTTAAAGAGGGGTCTAATACACCGGCGGAACATAAAGGAAAGTGGAAATATGATAATAATGGTGATTATTATGCCGTGGCTGTAACTAAGAAGAAAATACTGTCTCTGACTATAGATTTAGCTAAGTACAGATACTCGGATGACCCCGAAGAGCAGAGCTTAACTACAGGTAAGTGGGTTAATTCTCCTGTTAATACTCGTTACAACGAAATAATAGATTTATTACCAGCAGAAGACGTGGCTAGATTACGTCAGAATTTCTATTACTACGTATTCCAATATAATAAGGAAGCTATAAAGAAGCTCGATTCTGCGGAAGTAGAACGTCGGAAAATGGGTACTATAATGAAGTTTCGCAGGTTTATAAGCACTAATGATAGTTTACTCTCTATCGTTGATTCGCCTTTTCTGACAGATTATTTGAATTTGACCAAGCTAGATTTACTAAGCGCACCGGACTCTTTAAAATCTTGGGAAGATAAGTTAGTTATAATGAAATCATTGCAGATGCTCCCAACTGTATTTTATTCTGAGTTCAACGATGTGATTAATACTAAGGAGTTCAAAGAAAATCCTCAGTATTACTTAGATGAATTAGAAGAGCTTTTTGCAAAATCAAAGAACAAACGTAATTACTATTATTTAAGATATGGGCTTTATTCACGTTTGGCGACAAATGAGATAGTAAAAGAACCGAAGTATAGAGAATATCTAATAAATGGTCTGAATGAGTTAGCTGAATACGATGACCTAGACAGTTGGCCAAAAACAGGAATACCGAAAACTTTAGCTCAATTAGTTCTAGATACTATGAACTTTGCTCCTGATTTTTCATTCAAGACAATAGATGGTAAGGAACGAAAACTATCGGAATACAAAGGCAAATGGGTACTGCTCGACTTTTGGGGGACATGGTGTGGACCTTGTGTGATGGAAACTCCCTTTTTAGTAGAAGCATACAACAAATTAGGTGGGGAGAAATTCGAGATGATAAGCGTAGCAAACGATCGCAGTGTAGATATAGTATCAGATTACATAAAAAAGAATGAAATGAAGTGGACTAATACTATTGCGTTAGAAGGGTATGCTAAGGGTGTACTAGAGCAGTATGGTATAACTGGATTCCCAACTATGATGCTTATAGACCCAACTGGAAAGTTTGTAAAAGTAAAAGCTCACCACTTACGAGGGGAAAGACTGATACCTACCTTAGAAAAAGAGATTGGTAATGAGTAGTTAATAATTCACTTTATAATTACGCGAATGTTTATTAATTTAATTTGACTAATTATGATACTCTAAATAAGTTTCAAGGGAATGGTATGAAGAATTTATTATTATCACTAGCAATTTTGTTTATTGCCACTACAAATTCATATACTAAAGAGGACGTGAAATATATCACAGGTAAAATCACTTTAGCTGATGATGGGGATGCAAGAAAAGAAGTTTTCGTTTATAGTAATAGAGAAAAAGCTGAGAAATGGTTTATAATAGATACTATAAAAACTAATAATAATGGTGAGTTTAAATACAAAATTCCAGATAATCAAAATTATTTAGAACTACATTTAGCAGCTCCAGGCTATGAAGCTTTTATGACGCGTTATATCGGAGGTGATGCTAATCCTAGAGTGGAGGCAGTGTTATCAAAAAGAGGGATACCTAAGATAATAGACTCTGTAGATATTTTTATTTCCGCTGGTAGAAGAGATATTAGGGAAGCAACAACATTCGATATGTTAACAGATAAAAATAATTTTTCATTTCAAGTAAATCTCAATAACGAAATATATTCTAAAATTAATCCTAAAGACATTGATACTATCGGGTATTATTTAGTCTTAAATGATGGTATAACTTATACTCCTAACTCACATACGGGGGAGTGGGATTATGATCATAATGGAGATTATAAAGCTGTTCGTTATCCCAAAGATAAAATTATTGATATCGATGTTGACTTTGGGAAGTATAGAGTTAGGGAGTCCGACAATGATACAAGTTTGACGAATGGGAAATGGGTAAACTCTCCAATAAATTCTAAGTATAATGAAATATTAGATTTGATGCCATTAAAGGATATATTCGACATTGATTACAATTATTACGTATTTGTAAGGCAGTATAGTGATGAGTATTTAAAAGACTACTCTCAAGAATATATCGATAGTATGAAAATAGCAATAACTAAAAAAGTAGATAGATTAATTAGAATAAATGATAGCTTACTCAAAGTAATAAAAACTCCCATCTTAAATGATTATCTAAAGGTGAATAAATTATATTTAATGCAAGTTACTGATACTAGTAGTAATCATGCTTTTAGGGTAGATGTATTTAATTCGGTAAAAGAATTCCCTTTTTTATTTTATGATGTGATAGATGGTATGTTATATAGATCTGAATTTCTAAATGACCCTAAATCTAATGTGGATATTGTCGAGAAAATGTTTAATAAAATAGAATCAAATACAGAAAGAACATCATTAAAAAATAGATTCTATTACAGCTTATCACGTACAAAAGTAGCATATGAACCGGGAGGTTATGATTTTATTATTGATAGGATTAATAACTACATATCGGAAGAAGATTTATCTGAGTTACAACTAGATGGAATGAAAAGAACTATCGAGAAGATGGACTTTATGATTTCTAAAATACCTCCAAAGTTAGAATTTAAATCGATTGATGGGAAGTATTACAGTCTCTCCGATTTTGCAGGTAAATGGGTGTTATTAGATTTCTGGGGAACTTGGTGTGGACCATGTGTAGCTGAGACCCCGAATTTAATTAAGGCATACGAGATGTTCAAAGATAAGGGATTCGAAATAATTGGAATTGCTAATGATAGAGGTGTAGATGTTATTAAAGAATACAGCGAAAAGAATAATATAAAATGGACTCAGACAATACAGATGAAAGGATATATAGAAAATGTATTAAAAGATTATAAAATTTCTGCTTTTCCAACGATGATGCTTATAAACCCTCAAGGTGAATTCGATACTAAAGTACAGTCCGAACTACGTGGGGAAAGTTTAATTGAAACACTAAAACAAAAGATAGGGAAGTAATAGAGGTGTATTAACAAAAGCTTCATTCCTATATTCGTTTGCTTAGGACAACTGGTAAAGTGTTGAAGGCAGACCTATAATAATAAGGTTATTAGTTCTCACTCTCAAAGAACCCACCTTCATGTTTGTACAAGGCAAATCTCATTACACAAGTTAGAGTAATGGCGATTGTTATTTCTAGAAATAAATTATTCATTTCAAATAGGAATAATCCATTGAGGACTATCATATAGAAAAACACATCTAATGCTATTTCTCTAAGAACTAAACTGAAATTTGATTTTTTCATAGGTTCTGAAGTGATTTATTGAGTCGTATTTTCAAATATACACAATTCATTCTATATTCGGCTCCATTTTATTACTTTTTACCAAATACCTTGTTTATATTTGTAGTCCATACTATTTACGAATATTTGATTTTAATATGAATAAGAAAATACTTGTTACTTCTGCTTTACCTTATGCAAATGGATATATTCACCTCGGACATTGTGCAGGGGCTTATTTGCCGGCTGACCTCTTTGTGCGTTACAAACGACTGATAGGAGATGATGTTCTTTATGTCTGTGGTTCTGATGAACACGGAGTAGCTATAACTATAGCTGCCGAGAAAGAAGGTGTTACACCACAAGAAATAATAGACAAATACCACTATTCTAACAAAGAAGCGTTTGAAAAGCTTGGTATGTCGTTCGATGTATATTCTCGTACATCTATTGCAGAGCATCACGAAGTAGCTAAAGAGTTTTTCAAGCACTTCCTAGACAAAGGTTATTTGCAAGAGGAAGAAACTGAGCAATTCTATGACGAATCCGCTAATATGTTTCTCCCTGATCGCTACGTAGAGGGTATATGCCCTAATTGCGGGTCAGAGCACGCTCGAGGCGACCAATGTGATAGTTGCGGTGCATATTATAATCAAATTGAATTGAAGAACCCTATTAGCTTAATATCGGGTAAAACCCCAGCGTTAAAGAAAACAACTCATTGGTATTTCAAATTTGGTGAGTTCCAATCTTTTCTAGAGCAGTATATAGAGTCCAATGCAGATGCGTGGAAAGATAATGTATTGCAACAAACTCGTAGCTGGCTAAAGCAAGGGCTTAGCAACAGAGCTATTACCCGTGATTTGAAATGGGGCGTTCACCTCGATGAAATAGAGGGAATGGATAAAGAAAAAACAAAAGACAAAGTATTATATGTTTGGTTCGATGCTGTTTTAGGATATATTTCTGCAACTAAGAAACACTTCGGTGATTCGGATGAATGGAGAGATTGGTGGCAAAGTGAAGATACAGAATATTATGCATTTATTGGGAAAGATAATATTGTCTTCCATACATTGATATTCCCAGCTATGTTGCACGGTAGAAGCGATGGAGATAATCCTTATATATTACCAAAGAATGTACCTGCACATGAGTTTTTGAATCTAGAAAGTAAAAAATTCTCTAAATCTAGGAATTGGTCTATTGACCTAAAGGACTTCGTAGAAGCACACCCAGAGCCAGATAAAATTGATGCTCTGCGTTATTCTTTGGCTATGAACTTCCCTGAAACGAGGGATGCTGATTTTACTTGGAAAGACTATCAAGCACGTAATAACAACGAATTAGCGTC
>JAUHXN010000067.1 GCA_030426865.1 bacterium
ATACCTACTGGATGTATATCTTTAGATGCAGCGATTGGAGTTGGGGGGATCCCAAGGGGAAGAATTATTGAAATATTTGGTCCTGAATCTTCCGGAAAAACAACTGTTTGTTTACATGTGATTGCTGAAGCTCAAAAAAAGGGTGGTTTGGCAGCATTCGTAGACACTGAACACGCATTAGATATAAACTATGCTCAAAGATTAGGAATAGATTTAAATAATCTACTACTTTCACAACCTGAGTTTGGTGAGCAAGCTTTAGAAATTGTTGAAACACTTGTTAGAAGTGGTGGGGTAGATGTTGTAGTAGTCGATTCAGTAGCAGCGCTAACACCAAGAGTTGAAATAGAAGGTGATATGGGAGATGCACAAATGGGATCTCAAGCACGATTAATGTCTCAAGCAATGAGAAAGTTAAATGCAGCAATCGGGAAATCAAAGACAACAGTTATTTTTACGAATCAACTTAGAAGTAAGATTGGGGTTATTTATGGGAATCCTGAGACAACGACAGGTGGTAATGCGTTAAAGTTTTATGCTTCTGTTAGATTAGATATTAGAAGAAAAGAAGTTTTAAAAGATGGGACAGATATAATAGGTAATAGAGTTAGAGTAAAAGTACTTAAGAATAAAGTTGCTCCTCCTTTTAAAGAAACTGAATTTGATATAATGTATAATGAAGGTATATCAAAAGTCGGAGATTTAGTTGATGTAGCTACAACTCATGGCATTGTAAATAAATCAGGTTCTTGGTATACATTTAATGATGAAAGAGTACAAGGAAGAGACGCACTTAAAAAACTAGTCAGTGAAGATGAGAATTTATTCGAAAGTCTTAAATCTAGTGTACTAGAAGTAATAAGTCCTAAGAAAAAGAAAGATGATAAAGCTGAAGATAAAGTAAAATAATATACAATGCACACAGTTTACTCAATTAAAAAAAAGAAATACTCTAAAAAGTATTTTGTAAACTTTGTGGATTTTACTTACGATTCTGTTGAATTGTGTCTTGATGTTATTATGAAATTCGGAATAACGAAAGACTCGAAATTAGATGATAAAACTATACTTGAAGCAATAGAAGATCAGAATTTAAAAGATGCAAAACTTGCAGCTTATAACTTCGTATCATACAAACCAAGGAGTGAATTCGAAGTTAGAGAAAAGCTAAAGACTAAAGATTTTAATAAAAGTAGTATTGACTTTGCTGTATCTTTCTTATATGAATTTAAGTTGTTGAACGATGAAGAATTTTCTAGGAATTATATAAAGTCATATATTTCTAATAAACCATCTGGAAAGTATAAACTTACACAGGAACTTAGAAAAAGGGGGATAACTGAAGGTATAATTTCCGAAACTATAAGAAACTTTTATCCAGATGAAGATACTTTAGAATTAGCTTTGACTGCAGCAAATAAGCATCTCAGAAAAATATCCTACAAACCAAAGGAGAAACAAAGAAAATTAATTTCTGATTTTCTTTCTCGGAGAGGATTTGAATGGAATATAATTACTGAAACAATTGAGAAAATATTTAAATAAAAAAAAAGCCGGTATTACCGGCTTTTTTTAATTATAATTAATGGATTCTATTTTTTCATCCAGAAATGTTCTTGGAAAGTATCACACTTCTCAACATTCCATGTAGTTTCAATAGTATTATAACCGTCTTTTTCAATTATTACAGTATATTTCCCTTTACATAATTCTTTTGCTAAGTATTGGCCTTCTTTATCAGTTGCTTTATTCTCATATATAACCTTCCCATTTAGCTTTAAAGTGACTTTAGCACCTTCTATAGCAGACTTAGATTCATTATCTTTTACAATGAATTTTAGAATAGCATCACAACAGTCATCTTCAGATTCAAGAGTTTTTTCATAATTAAGCTCTTTATTGCAACCTAAATCAAATGAGAATTCTATTCCTTCATATCCTTCGGCTGATATAGAAAGACTATAATCATTACCTTCACAAAGTTCATTGAATTCTACAATACCATCAGCATTTGTTTTTAATTCATTTAATTTAGTAGACCCTTTCCAAAGTCTGACAGAAGCATTTTTTAGTATTTCACCTTTGCCATTCTTTATTTTGACTTTTACTACTCCTTCACAACAATCAGTATTAGTTTTTTCAAGAGTTTCTGAAAGTGTTTTTTCTTGATCACATCCAACTTCTACTTGAACTTCTCTATTTTTATAACCATCTTTTTTATAGACAATCGTATATTTACCTTCACAAAGACCATCTACTATAGCTTTACCATTTTCGACAACTGGGTCTTCTATTGTTTTTCCATCCTTGTATAAATATACCTTGGTTCCATTTAATACATTACCATCTTTGTCCTTAGGAGTAAATATTAGTATACTGTTACAGCAATCATCATCACTACTCATCCAAAAAGTTTCTTGAAAGTCATCACATTTTTCAATATTCCAAGTAGTCTCTATCTTTTCATACCCTTCTCTCTCTATTATAACAGTATATTTTCCTTTACAAAGACCATCTTCAATCACTATTCCATCAGCAGTAGTTGCTCTTTTTTCAAATATAACTTTACCATCCAGTTTTAATGTGATTTTAGCATCTTTTAATGCTGATTTCGTTTTTTCATCTTTTACTATGAACTTAAGAACTGCTTCACAACAATCTTCTTCAGTTTCTAATGATTTTTCGAAAGTCAATTCCTGATTACAATCTAAATCAAATGAAAATTCAATTCCATTAAATCCTTCAGCTGAAATCGAAATACTATATTCATCACTTTCACATAATTCTTTAAATTCAATGAACCCATTCGCATCAGTCTTTAGTTCAGTTAGTTTTTTTGATCCTTTCCAAAGTCTGACAGAAGCATTTTTAATTGCATTACCCAACCCATCTTTTAGTTTAACTTTTACGATTCCTTCACAACAATCAATACTCTTTTCTTCTAGAGTGTGTTCTAATGTCTTTTCTTCGTCACAACCAATTTCAACTTGTACTTCTTTATTTTCATATCCGTCCAATTTATATACTATCGTATATTTGCCTTCACAAAGTCCATCTTGAACAGCAATTCCATTTTCGACTATAGGATCTTGAATTATCTTATCATTTTTATATATAAATACCTTAGTACCATTTAGTATATTCCCATCTTTATCTTTGGGTTTGAATATGAATACACCATCGCAACAAGTATCTTCCTCAGATTGTGTGCTTATCATTTTGAAATTAAGTTCCATTGTCTCATCACAATTCTCAATGGTAACCATTTCTTCAATCACTTTATATCCGTCTAATGCTAAACGTAATTCATATTCTTCCAAACAAAGTCCTTCAATCTTAACATTTCCATTTTCGTCAGATTTACCTTTCTTCAAGACTTTCATATCTTGTCTAACTTTGATTTCAACATTTTTTAAAGAATTACCATCTTCATCTTTAATTGTTAATTCTACTGATCCACAGCAATCATCTTTATCTTCTAGTGTTACAGTTCCGTTTTCTTTCTTATCTATTTCAGAATAGTTTAAATTCAAAGTTGAGTAGAGAGGGTGCGAAATTGAGAATATCACATTTTCTGAGGGCACAGAAATATTATCAAATGAGATGAATCCATTTTCGTCTGAGGTATCAGTTGCAATTATTGCACTTTTATCTATTTCGTGTAGATTAACAATTGCATTTATTACTGGATTGTCTTTATTGTCAATTAAATTAGCTGAGTAATTTATGTCAATATCAGAAGGTTTACTCGGTTGGTCTTCCTTACAAGACATCAATATAAGGAGTGATAATAATGATAAAGTAAAAATCCGTATCATTGAATTCATAATAGCCTCAAAATAAATTATTAAATATTATTTACAAATATACTAAATAACACATTAAATCAATTTTAGTCACATTTTTAATTAAAAGAAATGATATTAGTATCAATACTTGGAAGTTCTATACCAATATTCAATGAATCAAGTTTGGGTTCAGGTACTTTATTTCTTTCAGGATAGAAATACTCAAGAAGAAGTTGCTTAGCAATTGGTGCACATACACGACCACCCCAACCTGCATTTTCAACCATAACTGCCATTGCAATTTTAGGATTATCTTTGGGAGCAAAGCAAGTAAACCATCCATGATCTTTACCATGAGGGTTTTGAGCCGTAGAGGTTTTTCCACAAACATCTAAACCATCAATTCGTGCATTACCAGCAGTACCTCCTCCTGCATTTACCACTTGCCACATACCTTCTTTAACAATATCAATCGAATTGGAAGATAACTCTAAATTTTTCTTTTTGTATTCAATATTCTGAAAAGTTCTAGTCACATTATTGTATATTTTTTTTACAACATGAGGTTGAATCCAAGTGCCACCGTTAGCTATCGCAGCGATATAAGATGCCATTTGTATTGGTGTAACTAATATTTCTCCTTGACCAATACCAAAGTTCATAAGCATCCAGCCTGGCACATCATCATTGAATCTTTTATTCATAGTTGTTAAATCTTGAAAGTTACCTTTCTTTTCACTAGGCAAATCTACACCAGTTAGTTGTCCAAAATTTAACAATCTACCATAGTTTATAACATTCTCAGCACCAAGTTTTAACGATAATTGATAAAAGAAAGCATTGCAAGACTTTTTAATTGCAGTTTTTACATCTATACTTCCATGATGTCCTAGGCATTTGAAGAATCTGTTTCCATATTGATATCCACCTTTACAAAGTAATCTAGAGGATTCACTTATAATTCCTTTTTCTAATCCTGCAATTGCAATTAGCATTTTCCATGAAGACCCCGGAGGGTACTCACTATTGACTGTTCTATCTAAGAAAGGTTTATCAGGATCCGTTATAAGGGAATTATAATAATCCGAAGAAATTCTTCCACTAAACTCTGTTAAATCAAATGTTGGTGAGCTTGCCATTGCCAAAATTTCACCTGTAGAAGGGTCAATGGCAACAATTGCACCACGTTTTCCTTCTAATAGTTGTTCAGCTTTGGCTTGTAAATCTGTTTTTATTCCTAAATATAAATCAAAACCATTTTTTGAAATTTTATCTTTCTTACCTTTTTCATACTGAAATACTTGCTGTCCAAATTTGTTAACGGCAACAAACTTAACACCTTCATTACCCTTTAAAAGTCCTTCATATTCTTTTTCGATTCCTTGTTTACCAATCGCATCACCAGGCCTATAGTACTGATAAGTTTCTAATTCTTTCGGTGAAATTTCTTTAGTATAACCTAGTAGATGAGCCATATAAGCATCGGATTGATAAAGTCTTTTCGATTCGATAATTACATCTATACCTCTAAGGTATTCAGAATACTCTTCTATACCAGAAATAGTTTCTAAATCAACATCTCGTTGAAATTTTATAGGTAGAAAAGGGGAGAAGGCATTGTATTTTTCAAACGAATTACTTAGTTCAGTGCTATCTAAATCCACGAGAGAAACTAATAGTGGAAACGCTTCATTACGCCACAAATTTGGGGTATAACTAAGTGCAAATGATGATTTATTATGTACAAGTAGATTACCATCAGTGTCAAATATATTTCCTCTGAATGGTTCTTGTATTATTTGTTTAATTGCTTGGGCTTCACTTGCCTCCTTATATAATAGACCTTTTACAAGTTGCAAATGAGCTAATTTTAAAGTGTACAATGTACAAACTAATATTACAATTACCTTGAATATCCTAATTCTAGGAGTTGATATAAATTTATCTGAATAATTATTATCCATTATTTTTAATATTAGTTTAAAAGTTTGTTTTTGTAATTAACTTCTACATAATTTACTAAAAAGAATAGAATTGCATTGATTATTAAAGTATCTCTAAAAATAAATGTCATTGTAAACATACCAGTTATCAATAGAGAAATTACAGAAAGGAAAACCCCAATCATTAACCCCTTGTAAAATAAATCAACTTTCAATTTTATACTATAGTAAATAGACTTTACAAACAAAACTGCAAATAGTCCAAAGAATGTTAAAGTTAAAGGAATTCCAATTCTAAAAAAGAAATGTAAGAAACTATTATGGATTACAGAAGAGTATCCCATCTTCCCAGTAATAGGATTTCGAAAAGTAAAAACTGCACCAAATCCCTTCCCAATAAAAGGGGATTCCTTTATTTTTTCAATTACTACTTTCCATTCTTCAAACCTAGAGATAGCAGAAATATCTTCAGTTCCTTGAGAAGTTGACTCGAATCTAGATTCTAGTGCGAAAATTACGAATTTAAAAATATCTCCAAAAAATATAGAAGCTATTAAATAAGCAAGTACAACTGATATTATAAAATAAGATAAAAACCTGATTTTTTCTTTAGAGTTGAGTAGTATAAATATTCCAACAAAATTAACAAATGCTGCGGCCCAAAAGATTCTAGCAAAAGTAGATGTTAAAGCCCCTAATGTTAGAATCATTATTATAGTTACTAGTATTCTATATTTTGTTTCTTTCTGATAGAAAATAAAAATACAACTGAAAGTACTTCCAATAACATACATATATGTATTGTTTCTAATAGTAGAACCAGCTTCATAAGCATAAGTAATATTAGACAAAATGTGTTTGTATATATAGAATTGTAATAAATCTGAAAATAAGAGAGTGATAGTAAAGACTAAAAGTAATATTACAACATCTTTGTGTGTTGTAAAATACTTTTTCATAGGAAAATAAAGGAGCATTAATGATAGCAATGTGAATTCTCTAATCCATTCGAAAAATACAGTACTTTCATAAAATACATTAATTAGTGTTAGAGTAGTTAGTATAAAGAAAGCCAAGAAAAACCATTCTGTTTTAGATTGAATTAGTTTTTCTTTTTTGACCATTACTTGCCAAATAATCCATAGGTAAAGAAATATATTAAGATAAATTGAAAATACTACATCAATGGCACTAACTCCACCTCCAGTCGTAGAAGAAAATACCCCTGATACTAATACAACCGAATAAATCCACAATTTAGGATTATAGATAAGAAGAGTTAGAAATAACAGCGAAAGTCCAAAAACAATATATACAATCGGAGTTCCTGTTTGTCCTATAGATATATGGAGTATGAATATTGATATCAATCCAGAAAGTAGGATAAAAAGAAACTGAGGTATAGAATACTTAGTTGGGTTATATTTATTTAATTCAAGACTATCAATTCGTGACATTTAGCTTCTATTGATTTTCTTTGAAATTTTTTAATCTAAGCTTTACATTGTTATACATATTCAGGAATAAAACTAGTACTATCGATAATATGAATGCACCTGCAAATGTACCCATAACTATATATGATCTTTTAGGTCTATCTTTATTTTCAGAAGGAATTGCATCGTCTACAACAAATAAATAATTATTATTAGTAACCAAGTCTAACTTCGTTTTTTCTAAGGTGGGCATAAGATAAATCTTCATTTTAGAATGAGCTTCATATTCTGTGTAAAGTCTCATATACTCCATACCTACTTTACTTACATCATTAAGTGAGAAATTTCCTATTAGACCAGGTTGAGTTTTAGACTCTTCAAGCTTTTTTCTTGCTTCATTAACATAATCTTTAAGCATCTTAGTGTATGGATCATTTTCACCTAACTTATTTTTAGTTATTTCATATTCTGTTTCTGCTTTCATTACAGTTGCAGTTAAATCGGATAAAGCTTCACTATAAACAGATGCTTGGTCTTCAGGAGAATAGATCTGATATTTTTTAGAATACATAGCAAGAGAATCTCCTAAAACAGCTAATATGTTATCAGTATGTTCAATACGTTGTTCTAAATACTTAATATTAGCAGCGGCTTCATTCTTATTCATTACTACTGCTTTCGCATTTACTATTTTAACATATTCATTGGCCATTTCAGCAGCTTTTTCTGGATTGCCATCCCAAACAGAAAACTCTATATTTCCTTCTTTATAGTTAACAATTTCTACATTGCTTCTAAATATTTTTCTTGCCAATTCTTTACTATTATTTTTAACTTTATAAGCTTTTATAAGATCAAATTTATTGACCATAGAATCGAGGACAGTTCTACTCTCCATTAACACTGATAAATCGTAACTCTGACCTCCAGATCCACCACCAGCAACTTTAGTAATTCCAAAATCTTTTAACTTGGAAGAGATTCCATTGAGTGCTCCGCCTAATAATCCATCTGCTGAATTGCTAGGTGGTACAACATTAACAGTAGATTTAAATTGTACATCCATATTCATTGCATAGAATATAGAGCCAATTGTAAGAACTAAAGTAAAGATTATTATTACCCATTTATGTCGAAGTAATGTCGCTAATACTTCAATACTTTCATTTTCTCTTATTATCATATTCGTGGTAATTGTAATTGTAAATGTAAAATTTAAAATAATTATTTGCTAATTTCAACGTATGGAGGTCTTTTGAAGTCCTCTTCAATCAAATGTAATTCTGCATCTTCGAAAAGTAAATCTGGCAAAGTAATACTAGAAGGTAAATAACTATCACCCCCAGTTAAATAAGGTGATATTACTGCAGGTGCAAGATAATTCATTGTTTTCAATTCATTACCAGTACTTACAATATCTTTGAACAACAGTACATTCATAGTAGGTACAATCATTCCACTAAATTTCTCAGAACTTCCATCTGCGTATAATTTATACCCATCCATCACATAATTCTTTTTCCCAAAAGGTATTTCTATATTTCCGTTTGTAATCCTATAAAGAGAAGTATATCTAATGTTTGCGTCAAGAATTTTAGTAATTACTATACCAAATTCTAATTCTCTTTTATTTACAAACTCCAACAACTTTGATTCTAATTCATTACTACTCAGTTTTTTATCAGAATCGTTGTTTTCTACAATCAGATTACTAAACATTACAGACCCACCTCTTTTGTGAGCATTTGATTTTTTTATACGTTTAGTCGGGACTCTATCCGAAAGAAGGGTTTCTAAATAACCATTCTTGATTAATTCAACGTCTTGTGATTCTAATCCATCATCATCGATTTTGTAAGTACCTATTAAATCAACTCCATTCCATTCGGTTAGGTTTGGTTTATCAGTTATACTAAGAAATTCAGGTAATACTCTTCCTCCAACTTTTCTTTGGAAGACTGCATCTTCATTCTCAGAAGAAAAGCCACCATCTGTCAATGGTTCTCTTTGAGAAATTAATTTTGGTAAAAATGATTGAGCAAATATTTGTCCTGCAGCTTGACCTTTAAAAATAATGGGTCCTACGTAAAAATCATCTAATTGACTAATTTTTAGTCTATCGGATATATTATTAGCTACTTGTTTCGCAGCTTTTATCAAAGAATCATTAGAAGGCAGATCTTTGGGATTAAGTGAGTAAGCAGTATAATGATCAAAGACAGGCATTCCTTCTTTATCTTGACTAGCTGCTACTATTTCGAATCCAGTATAATAACTGTCTTTTATATATTCAATTCCTTCTGAATTAACATAATATATTCTTTGAGGTATGAATTCTATACTAACACCAGAAGTGTAGATATCTGGGTAACTACTAAACACTGATGAAACAGATTCCACAATTTCTTGATACTTAGCTAAATTAAATTCAGGTATAGTTTTAATATCTTGTAGTTTTTTTATTGTTTCTAACTTATTAAAATCAGGAATAGTATCTTTTCGCATTCTATTCTTTAGTATAGCTTGTTTCTTTGAATAAAGTTCAGCAGTTTGTTTATATGCTGCATCAGTAGCTAACCAGAACTCTTTCCTTAGGTAATTAATACTTGGTTCATAACTAACAGAACGTTTTTTAAACCCTTCTTCATCATCACTACTACCAAAGAAACCTAATCCTACATCAAAAAAGTTTGTATTGTCAAAGCTATAATCACCCACTCTTACCCCGACACTTATATAAGCAGATTTGGAATTATTTGAAGCTTCTATACTACCTAATGAACCTCTTATACTTGAAGCATTATATTCTACGAATTTATATTCAATAAAATAAGGACTTTCCAGATCATTAATTTTTAATTCTTCCATTGAACGCTGAAGTTCATTTTTCATGGCAAACATTATATCTTCATTTGGTTTATCAAATGAATAGGTACTAATATTTAAAAGTACAACAAGTAATATTGTGATAATAAATTTCATTTATATTCTATTTTTTTTGTTTCAATTATTAAAGCTTAAATCATATTTTTTTTTAAGCTGTCTACAACTTTAATTAATTCATCAGACTTCTGCGTTCCTAATAAAAGTTCGAATCCGTCTTTCATCTTTATTCTGAGCCCCATATTCTTGCTCACATTAAGACATAAACCTCGCCCTTTCATAGAAAATCTATAACCCCAACCACCATACTCCATTATTGGCTTGTATTTCTCAACTTCTATACTATGGATTGATTGAATAGGTATTACCTTATAATATCTAATAAATGGCCAAAACTTATATCTAATATTCGTTTCATCAATCTTAGTTTCTAATTTTATTGAATAGAAAAACCAAGATAGAAATATTGCAAAACCTATTACTAATATGAACCCAATAATTAGAGCTCCATCACTCATAGGTTTATCTCCAAATTGCTCATTTGAAATCACTTGGTTATATATAGCAATACCGAATAGCAATATGGATCCACCAGTTATGACTGTTAAAAGTACCCAAAGTGCTTTTTGTCTAAATACTTGCGTTTCTTCAAATAATAGTTTTGACATAATATCAATCAGTTGTTATTTTTCTGGGAGCATCTAAAATAGGAGGCTTCGCTTGAGATTTTTTCTTTTTCTGAACTTCAATTTTCCCTAATCACTGAACCATCGGAGCGAATTGGTCTCGATCACATGGCAAAATTGGTGGAGACAAGTTCCGGTTCCCTACTGAAATCACAAGCGGTTGCATCGACAACCTCCATCGAAATCCGCGGCAACGGCGGTGACGATATCCTGCGAGTCGATGCGACGCACAACACAAGTGGGCTCAATCGGTTCATTCATGTTCAGGACGGAATCATCTTCGATGGTGGTCTCGGTCAC
>JAUHXN010000389.1 GCA_030426865.1 bacterium
AAAAACTGCTACTAATCCACCAACAATTAATAATTTTCTTGATTTATCCATAAATTTTTTTAATTATTATCATTTTATTATAACTTATTTTCATCTATTTTACTAGATCAGTATTACTGTAGAAGCAGTTCTTACTGTTTTATTCCTGACCATGAATTGAATCTCAGAAATATATTGCGAACCCCAAAACCCAGAGAAGTAATGAATACTGCTTAAGTACCAATTGAACTTTAATACCTCCTCTTATATGGAGCGGGATACGTGACGACGTTAGAACTAGGAATATTGAGATATTTGCATAGCCAAATGGCAGAGGCACTTGATATATAGTCATATTTTATATAGTATCGGAACTTATATCATGCTAAAAATGAGCGAACAGCAAATATTAACAGAATACAAAGGAAGTTATTCAAGACGTCTGGTATCAATTGCCGCAGATTGTAACGAATTGCTATCAGATCAAGATATACAAGATATTCAACAAGTATGTAAATCAATTAGAGTAGTTGATTTGGTTTTTGATGCTATCGAAGATACTAATGAAAGAGCATCTTTTATTGATACAGTATTAAGTTACTTAGTTGATTGTGATAATGAGGTGGATTATGAGCTGCATAGTGAAGTTATGGAAGCAGTATTTTCTTTAGGTGAAGTGCTACGAAGGCGAGGGACGTTAGATAGATTTATTACAAAAATCAGATCAGTTCTGAGTGCAGCTGAAGTTAAAAGAACAACAGAGGAAATTAGGTTAAGTATCAATGAATGTGCTAAGGAGGGAAGTAATGTCGCTGATGCAATATGTATAGTAGTTGGGATTGAAGATGGAACTTTCAATAGTATTTTTAGAGAAATGGGAGCAGCAGATAATTTACTTGATGACATTATTGACGCAAGTAGAGACTATAAAGCAGGTGAACGCTTGTTAAAGCCATCTTCTAAATATTATACAGCAGCAGTTGCAGAATTTATTAGAAGAGGAGTAGTGATTGCAGTAAAATATCCAAATAAATTAAGCATATTTAAAATAGTTGCTGATGCAGTTTGGCACTATATCCAGCCTGAAAGAGTAAAATATGTTCACGAAAGCAGACAAATAAGTGCCGAATAAATAGATATCCCTCACAATAAAAAATCCCAACTTTAGTTTTAAATTAGGGGGTATTTCAGTTCGAACTTGGAGCGGGTGAGGGGAATCGAACCCCTATCATCAGCTTGGAAGGCTGAGGTAATGAGCCATTATACGACACCCGCAAAGGTTGTTTCGTAACTCATCTCTAAATGCGAAATTGATTCTATATAATCTGAAATAAAACTGCAAGTCTTTGTGGTAAATATTTTTCTATGTATATATAATGACTACCCATAATAAATAGAAATGCGAAATAAAACCTACAAAGCACTGGTGCCAGAGCAGGTAAAGAAGCGAAAAAGGTGGAGTTTCTTCAAGCGCATATTTCTAATTATCGTAGTTATTTTTGCGACTATACAACTTTATAAAATGAATAGAATCTTGAGTCAGATACAAGGTGGTGACTTAAGAGAAATAACTCAACTTCAAGAAGATATTAATGATGTTAGAAGGTTCCTTGATTTACCTGTCCAACATTCTGAAGACCTAGAATCTCAAGTTGCAACTCTCGAATCAGAGTTGTTCTCGGTAGTGACAGGTTATAAGCAAGACGAAGAGAGCAAGAAAAGAAGCGAACAAGTAAAAGTAGCTTATCAAGAAGCAAAAGCAATTCCTGCCTTGCTGAAACTAATAGATAATGAAGACTATAATACCGTAGAGGATTTTGACTTCACTATGATCCTGCACAAAGGTGAAGACTTAGTTTCATTCGGTATAGAAGAATCAGCGTTGTTTATTGAAACCCCAGAAGGTAAATCCTACCCATTAGTAGCAAATTTCAAAACTGAACTACAAGACAAGCTATCAAATGACACTTTAAAGAGTCTAATCACATTAAAAGAGAAGCTATCATCAAACTTAGAAACCCTAAATTCGCTAAAGAATGATACTGTTATAGCAAACCTACTAGATACTAAGGATCTCAAAATCGAACCAGCTAAAAGCATCTTAGCAAACGTTGGTCTATATGAAGCTAAGATTGTAAAACTTGATGACTCAGTAGCGGGTGGAATTTCTTATAGCTCAACCAACAACAACTTTTACGTTACAAATGAAACAGGAGTTAATGTCTCAGGTGATATAGCTACAAA
>JAUHXN010000068.1 GCA_030426865.1 bacterium
TGGTCTCAGAGAGTAAACCTTTATCTTGCATTTATGACGGACACATACCCTCCATTTACTGGACATAGACAAGAAAATGAATTAGGTTATGAGTTTGACAGAATTGATCAAGATAATATTCAACAATAGTAGAGAATAAAAGTATGAGTACAGATTACTACCCTATTCAACAGCCAGAGGATTTGCCAGCTCGAGAGAGAGAGGATGCTATGGGTGGATATTTTATGATGTTTGCCTCATTAGCGGCTGGGTTACCTTTGCCAATAATAAATTTGATAGCTGCTATAATATACTATCACGTAAACAAACATAAAAGTAGATTCGTTAGATTTCATTCACTACAGTCTTTACTTTCGCAGTTACCTGTTAGTTTATTAAATGCTGGCCTAGTAGTTTGGGCTATTTCATTTTTTAAATATGAGTTTAATTTTGACAATACTTTTCTTTCATATTTGATTGTAGTTATTTTGGCAAATTTACTATATTTGGGATTCAGTATTGCAGCAGCTATAAAAGCAAGAAAAGGGCTGATGTATTACTTTATATTTTTTGGTAAATTATCATACGAGATTGTTTACAAAGTAAAAGAAGATGATGAACAAATTTATAGAAATAATCCTCCAGTATAGATGAATACGATGAAGAAAAGGTTATGGCGAGATTTTTTAATCCTTGTAGTACTTTTTTTAGGTGCTTGGATATTTTTTATTTACAATCCCGTTGTAGATTCAGAAGTTGTTAAGGAAACTTATATCAACAAAGAAAAGGAATTAAAAGATAAACTAGTAGATCTGTTAGATTATAAAATAGCTGATGGTGATACTACTCAGTTGTTGCGTTCTTTAGGAGAATTAAAGCATTTAGTTAGTGACAAGGATATTGTATATGATCTTTATTATAGTGATAGCCGAGAAATAAATGCTTATGCTTTACCTAGCAACATGATAGTTATTAATCGTGGAATTATTCTAGAATGTGATACACCAGAAGAATTAATAGGTGTAATAGCACATGAACTTGGTCATCTTAAAATGAAACATCATACTGATAAATTGATTACAGCACTAAGCATAGAGTTACTACTACCAGGTAGTGGCTCTACAGCTGGTGAAGTAACAAAAATTCTTACTCAGAACGCGTTTTCTCGGGATATGGAAACTGAAGCAGACGACTATGCAATTAAAAAGATGAAGGAACTAGGTATATCTCCTAATTATTTGGCGAAGCTGTTCAAAAAAATGTACAAGAAGTCGGATTTGATCCCTGAATTTTTAAATACTCACCCTGGTATGAACAAGAGAATCAGTAAATTTTCTAAGTATCCTTTCGAAGAGAGTAAACTAGAATTTACATTTGATTGGTTAAAGGTAAAAAATAGTCTATGATTCATATAGCTTATCATGAATCGTATAGACATGAGTTACCAGAGAATCATAAGTTCCCAATGAAAAAATACTGCGAGCTTGCTAAAAGACTTGTTGAACATAATATTTACTCCCCAGATAATTTCTTTATTCCAAAGATATTGGATGAAGAGATTCTCTATCTTACTCATGATAATCACTACATAGAAAGAGCTAAAACGCTTTCGTTGGAAAAAGCCGAAGCAAGAAGATTAGGATTCCCACAAAGTATTGATTTATACACTAGAGAATTAAGAATAGCACACGGTACTTTATACGGAGCTGAATTGGCTCTAACTAATGGATTATCCTTCAATATTGCAGGTGGAACACATCACGCTTTTACGAACAAAGGCGAAGGATTTTGTATGTTTAATGATGTTGCTATAAGTGCTAATTTCCTTTTACAAAAAGAACTAATTCAAAAAGCATTAGTAATTGATTTGGATGTTCATCAGGGCAATGGTACAGCTGAGATTTTTGCAAACAATCCAAAAGTATTTACTTTTAGCGTACACGGAAAAAACAACTACCCTTTAAAAAAAGAAATCTCCGATTTAGATATAGAGCTTGATGATTTGACAACTGATGAGATATATTTGGATTTAGTATCTAAGCATATATCTAGACTTATAACTGAAATAACCCCAGATATCGTCTATTATATTGCTGGTGCTGATATACTTGAGTCCGATAAATTTGGTCGATTATCTGTCAGTATAAAAGGTGCAAAACGAAGAGATGAAATAGTATTTTCAGAATGTAATAAACGTGATATACCGATTATGTGCGTTATGGGTGGCGGGTATTCTAAAGACCTAGAAGTTATTATAGAAACTCATCTTAATACTTTCAGAGTTGGGAAAGAGTATTACGGCTAGATTAAATCTCTGAGTAAATTGTTTACTTTGTTTATAGCTTTATCCCAAGTAAAATTATCTTTATAATGTCTATAAGCATTAATCGACTTTTCATTATAATCTCCAGAAAGAACAGATTCATGTATTTTAAGTGCAAGTTCTTTTGGTGATTTATTAATATCTAATAGCTCCCCATTAACTCCATTCTGAATAATGTCTGTAATACCACCTAAATCACTTCCAAAAGCTGGTAAACCATACGAATTGGCTTCACAGAACACAATACCAAAAGCTTCGGCACGAGTAGGTAAGATGAAGTAATGAGATTCTTGGAACAGTGAAATAAGTGTCTGATTTTGATCTGGGTCTGATTTGCTCAAAAAGCCATGGAATCTAACTCCATCTAATTGAGGAATTTTTTCTGGTGAGCTACCTACAACATCTAGCTCATAATCTTCAGAAAGTAATCTTAGTTCTTTATAAATCTCTAACAGCAAGTCTCCACCTTTTTTATACCAATCAACTCCTACGAATAGAAGTTTGATTTTATTAACTTGTTTAAGCTTATTCAATTCTAATAAATTATCTAAAGTAAAATTCTCATTCAGATTAGAACCAAATGGAATAACAACGATTTTAGATTCTGGTATATTATAGTGAGATATAGCTGACTTGGCAGCCCACGTAGTTGAGAATATTATTTTTTGAATATTGTTTAATGCAGATTTCTCTAAACTATTCCCTGTTTCTATTTCTTTATTAGTCATCTTCGAATATTGAGGATACGAATCTACCAAACTAGCAAAAGTAGCATCCGCCCATACAACTATGGGTTTCTCTGTTTTCAGATATGATATATACAGAGTGCCGGGAGCAAATATTATATCAAACTTTTTGTCTGCTAGCCGTTTTTCAATTCTTCTAGCAATTGATTTCATAAAGAATTTATTTCTTCTAAAATCTGAAGTGAAGCCAAAAAGTGATTTTACTTTAGGAATAATTTTGAATATAATATCCCACGTACATCCAAGATTATCGATAGGGATAATCTCGTTATTTTTCGATAGATTTTTAGATATATGAGCAATAGTACCAGACCAAGCGCTGATATCATTAGAATCTTCGTAAGCTATATACGCTATTTTCATTAGTTTTTTATGCAATGAGATATATAAGATACAAAGATAAGGAATTGTAAATAAAAAAAGCTCTTCCTGAAAAGAGCTGAAATTGTGGAAGTGGTTAGAAATGAACTACTATTATTACCAAAACCACATCCATCATACAATACTAAACACTATTTATTTAAATGTTAAACAGAGTAAATCATAGAGATTTATTTTAAAATCAAAGAGATTTACAAAGAATTTTTAATATTTTTATTGTACTGTATAAGTATTTTTGTTATATTTGTTAATACGAATTAAATATTTTAATAAGATTCTAATTGTATATATTACAAACAAAGCTTAGATAAAACAAGATTATAAATCAATTTTTGAGGTCTATTATGGCAAAGAAACCAGAGTTCCTAGAGTATGGAGATAGATTACGTAACTTCATAGACGCACAATACCATGGATCACAGAAGAGTTTGGCTGATGCACTTAATGTAGCGGAATCAAATTTCAGTAAATACGTTAATGGTTTTAAAAAATATTCTAATAAGGCTAGTTTAGAAAGGCTAAAAACTGTTGGGTTAAATCCAGAATGGTATTTAAGTGGAGAAGGAGAAATGAAATATGTTAAGTCATATCAGATTGGAGATACAAAAGTGAATTTACCAATTTATGAGAGCCCCGTACATGAATTGAAAAGTGGTGTTATAAAAAGGTTAGATGATTTATTATTTGTTACTAAACAGGTAACTATTCTACAAAGATACTTAGATATAGACAAGTTATTTGGCTTTAAAGTGACTGATAAGTTGATGTTAGGGGCAGGTATTTTGCCAGGTGATTTACTTATTTGTAGTACGCAAATGACAGCTAAAAATGGATCTACTGTTATAGCTAATATCAACGGTTGTATAATGGTTAACCTATTAAAGAATAACAAACTCTATTCAGTACCTAATATTGGTTCATACGAAGAGACGAAAGGGTATCAGGATAACAATGGTTCTATATTAGGCGTTGTCTTTAAAATTGAGAGAGATATATAATGAGAGATTTTAACTATTGGGTAGGTACTTCAACTGTATTGCAGTTATATCAAGAGCTAATAAATTTAAAATTCATACAATTAGAAACGGTGTCAATAGAAGACAGGATACGCTTATTACATAATGAGCTTATGAGTAGAGGAGAAGGTCATATTATAGAAATATCAGATTCCGAAGCTAAGAATAAATTTGTCGATAGATATTATGTATGACTTATACACCAAATTTAGAATTAGCACAAAAAAAACACGTTCTCTAAGGGTGATCTTTTATCATACTCATTTAGAACGTGTTATATATAAACTTGGTGGAGGTGGTGGGATTTGAACCCACGTCCGAAGAACTTCATCTGACGCTTCTACATTTATAGTCGTTCTATGAGTTCTCGTTTAGCAGTAACCGATCGACAGGTTGTACTAAATATATTGACTAATTTATTTCGCATTGGTGCTAGTCAAACGCACCGCAGCTATCCTAAAAGGGTTTCGACACCTTATGAAAGAGCGTTTAGGCCCACTCTAACTAAGATGGGACGCGTAAGTAGTATTTACTTAGGCAGCCATTGCAAAATTATCTTCTGCATTTGTTGTTTTACCGGTTGTATTAACGTGCGTCACCAGTAGAGCACGAAATGCGACAATCAAATTCCGACACTTCGTCGAATCCAAGTCACCCCCATTTATCAAAGAGCTTTTCTTATATATTAAGACTGCAAACTTAAGGAATTATTTTACTTTATCATACTCTAATTGGAGTAACTCTCTTTCAGAGTCAGTAAGTTTCTTACCTCTCCTCTGCATTACTATTTCGCAAACTTCAATTGCTTTTGAGTATTTATAGGTTGGTGACGTTTGTAAACCACCCCATGAGAAAGATTTTATATGATTGGGCAAGAAACCCGGACGTACTAAAATACCACAGACACCAGCAATAGTACCTGTATTAAATTGAGTGTTGATGGCTGATTTGGTGTGGTCACCACATATCAGCCCCAAAAACATAGTACCAGTTTTTATTTCATTATCTCGTTGAAGTACTGTAATTTCTGAGTAAGTATTCTTGAGGTCAGATGTATTAGTATCAGCTCCCAAATTCACCCATTCGCTAATAAATGAATGCCCTAAAAAACCATCATGCTGTTTATTGCTATATGATTGTATAATAGAACCCTCTACTTCTCCCCCGACTTTACAAACTTCACCTATAGAAGTGCTTCCATAAATTTTTGCTCCAACTTTTATAGTTGAATTTTTACCTATATAGCAAGGACCTAAAATCGTAGAACCAGCCATAATCTTAACATTTTCATCTATGATAACAGCACCTTCTGAAGCATCTACAACTACATTAGGATGAATTTTTACAGTATCCGAAATGAAGATTTGAGATTTTTCTAGATAATGAACACCCTTCGAATATTCTTCTTTTGGTGAGTTCCAATTTCTATAATAGTTAGCATCATCTATAAGTATAGATTCATTATAACTAATTGCATCCCAAATATAATTGAGATATTTAGTATCCGAATCAAGTGAAACAGGATTATAATCTTCGGAATTCAGATTATCTAGAGATTCAAGTCCATCTAAAATCGCATCTGTGTAATAACCAACTATCTTATCTTTTAGCAGAATAGTATAGTTTGATGATGAATCTGTTATCAAATCATCAAGTTGAGAGGCTAATTCTGAATTTGGTAATAATTGAGATGAAAGTATTAACTTTTTATTCGATTTACTTTCTTTATTATTAATAGAAAATCGGTCTAGAAAAGAATCAAGTATAAGTTCATTTGCAGAAAAGAAAGAAATAGAAGAAGTATCAAATACAATTTGATACTTTTCAAATATTCGCATTGCCCCTACTCTCAATTCCCAAACTGGATGAAGAACTGAAAACGGATAGAAATTTTCATTGACTTTAGATTCGAATAATATAATTGAATCTAATTTCATTATATTTCACTTTGTTTCTTATTTTTAAGAACTGCTTTTACAAAGTCTATGAATAGTGGATGACCTGTAACAGCTCTTGATTTTAATTCCGGATGGAATTGAACACCAACGAACCAAGGATGATCTTCTAGTTCAACTATTTCTACCAAATTACCATCTGGTGATAAACCAGCAAGTTTCATTCCTTTACTTTGTAATTTTTCTCTGAATTGATTGCTTACTTCGTAACGGTGACGATGACGTTCAGATATTTCTGCAGTACCATAAGCAGTAAAAGCATTAGTTCCCTCTTCTAGTACACAAGGATAAGCACCTAATCTCATAGTACCACCTTTGTCTTCTACATTTACTTGATCTGCCATTAGGTCAATTACATTTTGGTCATTTTTTTCAAATTCAGAAGAATTAGCTTGTTTTAATCCGCATACATTGCGCGCAAATTCGATAACAGCACATTGCATACCTAAGCAAATACCAAAGAACGGAATTTTATTCTCACGTATAAATTTTATTGAATGTAATTTTCCTTCTATTCCTCTATTGCCAAAGCCAGGAGCTATTAGCACACCATCGTACTCAGCTAAAGTTAGTTTAGCAGTCTTAGCATCTATAATCTCTTCAGAGTTTATCATATCCAATTCAACTTTAGTATTGTTGATAGACCCAGCATGAATAAATGCTTCTGCTATACTCTTATAAGAATCTTCGTATTTTGTATATTTACCAACAAGAGCAATTCTCACCGTATATTTAGGGTTTTTGATTCGCTTTACAAATTTGGTCCATGTGTCAAGATTTATTTCTTTTGCCTCAAGACCTAATTTCTCTAATATTGTTTCTGTTAAATGCTTTCTTGCAAAAAATAAAGGTACTTCATAAATAGTATCTACATCTCTAGCTTCGAATACTGCATCCTCATCCACGTTACAGAAAAGAGCAATTTTGTCTCTTATATCTTTCAGTAAAGTATGTTCACTACGACAAAGTAATACATCTGGCTTTATACCATACTGCATTAGTTGACGTACCGAATGTTGAGTTGGCTTAGTCTTTAACTCTTTTGCTGAAGCTATATAAGGAACGTAAGTTAAGTGAATATTTAGATAATTCCCTTGGCCTAGTTCATAGTTCATTTGTCTTTGAGCTTCTAAAAATGGCAATGATTCGATATCACCAACTGTTCCACCAATCTCTATCAGAACGAAATCTTTTTCTCCATCGAGTGATTTCATTCTAATTTTAATTTCATTAGTTATATGAGGGACTACTTGGACTGTTTTACCCAAATATTGCCCTTTTCTTTCTTTTTTAATAACATCATAGTAAACTCTACCAGCAGTCAGATTATTTTTCTGCGAAAGTGACTCATCTATAAAACGCTCATAGTGACCCAAATCCAAATCAGTTTCGGCACCATCGTCTGTAACGTACACTTCACCGTGCTGAGTAGGACTCATTGTCCCCGGATCTATATTTATATATGGGTCCAATTTTAGGATACTGACGCTATAACCGCGTTGCTTTAACAAGAAAGCAATCGAAGACGACGCAATCCCTTTACCTAATGAAGATAAAACTCCACCCGTAACGAATAGGTATTTCGTTTTGTTATGTTTTTTTGCTTGAGTCATTTAAAATGATGTGATTTTAGTAAATTTGAATAAATTAATTTCAAAGATAGCCAAATTGGTTAAAAGTGACAAAAATAACTTATTCAACTTTTAATTAAATATAAGAGTAAAGGAAGATAATGAACAAGATTTTAATAGTATTAATAGTAGCTTCGAGCTTTTTAGTTAGTTGTGGGGAAAAAAATAATAGCGATTCGAAGAAAATTACTTTTTGGCATTTTTGGAGTGAACCATATCAAAGAACTGTTGTTGACTCGTTAGTTAAAGAATTTGAAAAGCAGGAAAAAGTTGAAGTCGAAATAACAGAACTAAGCTGGGGCGATGGGAAAGTAAAACTATTAGCTGCTTTCAATTCTAATACTGCTCCTGATGTACTCGAGCTTGGCTCCGATTGGGTATCACAATTTTCTTCTGCTGGTGTACTTTCAGATATAAGTCATCACGTAGAGATGAGTAAATATCTTGATTTTGCACAAGAGCCATGCCGCTGGGAAAACGGAATTTACGCATTGCCATGGATAGTAGATACTCGTGTACTATTTGTCAATATGGATTTGCTAAAAGCTAATGGATTTGAAAATCCGCCAACTACTTACGCCGAAATGCTAGAAATGAGCAAAGTAATAAATAAAGGCGATATATACGGATTCGGGATAAATGGCTCCGACAAGCATAGATTATACAAAAAAGTTCTAAGCTTTATATGGTCAGAAGGTGGTAATATATACGATGGTAAGAACTTCCAATTCGACTCACCACAAGTAATAGCAGGAGTACAGAAGTACAAAGATCTTGCTCAATACGGTATAGTAGATACTCAAAAAGAGCTAGACAATTACTTCGCCAAAGGAAGATTAGCTTTCTGGATTTCAGGTAGTTGGTTACTAAAAACTGTAAATGAATTCGCAAAAGTAAAAGATATGCAATTAGTTCGAATACCAGATTTCAGTAATAATGGAGTATCTTTTGCCGGAGGGGAGTATCTTTCAATTAGTAAAAAATCTGAGAATCAAGAGCTTGCATTGAAGTTAGTTAAGTTTTTGACTGATGGTAAAAATTCAGTTGAATTTTGCCGTAATATACCTGAAGCAGGATTTCCGGCAGATAAAGAATACTATTCTTCCGACTTTTATGACAGTGAGTACAAGGCAGTGTTCTCAAAGCAATTAGAAAGCTCAAAAATGACACCTATGCACCCAAAATGGCTAGAAGTAGAAGAGCTATTCGAAGGAGCAGTAGAACAAATCCTCTATGACAGAATGGCAACTGAACAAGCAATGAAAGACCTACAATCGAAAATGAAAGGATTATAAGAATGGGACACCATCACCATCACGACCATTCGCATAGTCATTCTCATGGTCATCACCATCATCATGGCGATTTGAGTGGGAAGAGACTTGGTTTCTCTGTAGTCCTTAACCTTACTATAACATTAGTACAAATAGTGGGTGGAATCCTCTCAAACTCGTTGTCATTGCTTTCCGACGCTGTACATAACCTCAGTGATGGTGTAGCTCTTTGGATAGCTTATATAGCTAACAAAGTATCTAAAAAGGTAGCAAACAAGGAAATGACCTTCGGATATAAAAGAGTAGAAATACTTGCTGCCTTTGTAAACGCATTGACCCTTATCTTGATTTGTGGGTATTTGGTTTATGAAGCCATAGTCAAATTCACAAACCCAGAAACTATAGATGGCTCTCTAATGCTGATAGTAGCTACTATTGGGCTATTAGCAAATGTGATATCAGTATTACTTTTACAAAAAGATAAAGACCACAACATAAATATAAAAGCTGCTTACATACACTTAATGGGTGATACGCTGTCTTCTGTAGCTGTTATCATAGGTGGTATTCTGATATGGCTGTACGATGTTTATTGGGTTGACCCAGTTGTTACACTGCTAATCTGTGCATATATATTCTACCACTCTATAGATATACTAAAAGAAAGCGGGCGAATACTAATGCAGAGCAAACCCCACGGTATGTCAGTAGAAGAAGTAAGTAATTATATCTGCTCATTCGACGAAGTGGAAAATGTGCATCACATACACCTATGGTCACTCGGCGACAATGACACGTATATGGAGTGCCACATAGACCTAAATCAAGACCTAAAGCTGAGTGAAGTTGACGAAGTTCGCCACAATATAGCACACGGCTTGGAGGACAAATTCCACATACACCATGCAACTATACAAACAGAGTACAACTGCTGCGAAGAAAAGGACTTAATTAGTGGGCATTAGGGGGTTGTATATTTAAAGTTGATTTTTTTTATATTGCTTTAATTTATCTAAAAATTCCTTAGAAGATTTATCTTTAGGGTTAATATAAAGTATATACTCACCATAGCCTATTATTGACTCTAGGTAATTAGAATTATTAATATTACATTTTTCTTGATGACTATCAAGACCATATTTTAAAATATAATAAGCTTCTTGCCTAAACCTTTTACGGTTATTTTTGGGGACTTGTAATTTTTCATTTACTACTACTCCAGTTACTAACTGCCTCATTCCCCTTCTAAGAACTTTAGTTTTATTTCTATTTAATTGAAATCCAATTTTTCTTAATTTATTCTCAATTTGTTTAATTCCTTCACTCACATTAAAATTACCTGACAAAGTAATATCATCTGCGTATCTAGTGAATTTAATCTTTCTATGAAAGCAATATTTCCCCATTTCTTTATCAAAATCATATAAAACTAAATTTGATAAATATGGACTAGTTGGTGCACCCTGAGGTAATGAACTTTGAAATAAACAAAGATTAGTTAGTTGACTTATATAAGAGCTATCAATACCCAATTTAAAAAATATTTTATTTATATGTTGCTCATTTATAGAACCAAAAAAATTTTTAATGTCAACCTTTAATACTAAATCTTGATTCAAATGATAAATAGAATTAGTTTTAATGTTATGAGCCTTTTTATAAGAATGACAATATTGACTCACACTAAATAGACTCAG
>JAUHXN010000069.1 GCA_030426865.1 bacterium
TAAGTATTTACCCGTGTCCCAATCGTGGACTTCTAACATTTCGCCGGCTTCGTGCTTTGCTTCTGGAAGATAGAATAGGCGTTCCATAAACCCACCAGCATCAGCAGCATAAGTAATCATAGTAGATCCGTCGGCTGTTGCCCCCTTGGTAACTAATAGGTTTGTACAAGGTATAAGACTAGTATAACTAGCGATAATGATTATCAAAGTAGTAATTATTATTCTCATAGTATTTCTTTGTTCATTTTAATTCAAAAAAAAGCGACCATATTGTTATATATGATCGCTTTAAGTTATTAAATATTCAGCTTATCTGCTAATTATTATTTTACCTGATTGGTATTTACTACCAGTTTGAAGTTTGAATAAGTAAGTACCATTGCTTAGGTTATCCAAATTCAATGGTAATACATTTTGGCTTCCGTTACCACTAATATTTTCCAAAGTGAATACTGTTTTACCAGTTTGGTCTATTATAGTGAAGTTAACATTACCAGGTGTATCTAAGTTAAATCTCAACTCAGCGTTGTTTTGTACAGGATTAGGTACTATAGTAGTACCGAAATCAAAGTTGCCACCAGTTACTGAAGAAACTATATCAGTTGTGAATGAATATGCCTCAGACCATGGTCCAAATCCAGCTTCGTTCCAACCTCTAGTTTTCCAGAAGTAAGTAGTCTTAGGGCTAAATGTGTTCTCTAAGCTGATAGTTTCTTCGAATACTCTTTTATTGTAAATCAAAGTATCTGAGAAGTCTTGATTTTCACTTATAAGCATTTCGTAACCACTTTCACTAGCTAGTCCTAAATCAGTTCTTGGAACTTTAGTCCATTCGAATTGTGTCTTCTTGTAAGGTACACTACCTTCACCATCAACTGGCTTAACAGCTACAGCTTGATCAGTAGGCGGTTGAGCTATAGTACGGAATCTATTTGGCTTAGAATAGTCAGAAGTAGTAGTTTGGTTAACAGATGAAACTCTGAACCAGTATTCTTTGAAACTATCCAAATCTGTGTACTCATAAGTAGTATCCTTGATATTTAGAACTTCTCTTACAATGTTTTCTTCATTGAAGTTCAAATCATCAGCGATTTGTAAGTTATACGAAGTAGCATTGTTAGCTGCTCTCCAGCTCATAATACCAGTAGTTGGTAATTTTACTGAGAAATTTTCAGGATAAATCAAGAATGGCACGTTAGTAAACCCTTCACCAGTAGTGAATTGGAACACTGGAGACCAAGGTGAAGTACCCCATTGATCATTAGATCTAACTTTCCAGTAGTAAGTTGTATTAGGTAATAAATCTTTTTGTAAAAGACTATTTGTTTTTACACCATTTTGACCAAATTCATTTTTGAATTCATCATCCGTAGAAAATCTAATGTCATAGTTTATAGCAGTAGGAACAGTGCTCCAATGCATTTGTACTTCAGTAGTTATATTCGATTCAGCATTATCTGGATATATAAGATTTGGGAAACCTTGTATAGATTTGAAGCTAAATACAGATGACCAAGTACTATAACAGTCGCCTAATAAAGTTCTAACTCTGAAAAAGTAGTCTGTGTTATAAGAAGCTAGAATTACATCTAATTTATCTTCTATAACGCTATCTTGGTCTAATTCTATGTCAGTGAATGTATCATTTTTAGATATTTGAATGTTAAAGTGCTTAGAAGCAGTAGGAGCATCCCATTCCAAAGTTATGCCTCTAGGTACCTCAGTAGTTCCATCAGTAGGGCCAATTAATAACGGCTCTTCAATAGTAGTTTTGAATATTTTTACTTCAGACCAAAGACCAAAGTTCGCACTATCTTTTGCTCTTACTCTCCAAAAAACATCACTGTAAGAAGATTGAACATTACCTGTTATTGAAGTACCGGGAATATCAGTTCTTGTGAAAAGTTCGCTTCCCTTAAGAAATTGATTAGTTTTAGATGATTGAACTTCATAAGTAATTGCACCAGGTACAGCTTCCCAAGTGAAAGTAGCTAAAATAGGCACACACTCAATAGAGTCACCTGGAGATACTGCAACTGCAGCAGGGTACGCCGTTCTGAAATTAAATCCACTTGACCATTCAGATGTACAAGCTTGACCTAAAGATCTCATTCTCCAGTAGTAAACTTTGTTATAGTCAGGAGCAGTCCATGAGAAATTAACTTCAGTTATATTCATTTGATCAACTAACAAATTTGTAAAGTTAGCATCGTCCGAAACTTGCAATTCATAAGTGTTAGCACCCGGAGTTGCTGGCCAAGAGAATTGTATTCCTAAAGGAACACCAACAGAATCTTTTCTAGGATGAGCCATATCAGGAGGACCAACTAAAGTCGAAAGGCTTCTAGGCTCAGAATATGGGGTTTCACAGCCAACTAATTGACCTTTTACTCTCCAGTAATATGTAGTATAATATTTGTCTAGTGAGAATGTAGCAGTAGTTCCAGTTATTTGAGTATCAACAACTGTAGGTGAAAAATTAGCACTTGTAGAAATTTGAATCTTATACTTTGCAGCATTTGGAACTGCAGTCCAGCTAAATGTTTGATTAAAAGCTTGACAAGTTAGTAAATCATCAGGAGAAGTCAATGACGGAGGTGCCGGATGTGTAGTTAAAACAAATCCTTCTGACCACGAGTCTGCTTCACCAATAATATGTGAGCCAACTTTCCAGTAATACTTAGTGCTATAATCTGGTAATTCGAACGCAACAGTTGTATCGTTGTAGCTCAAATCTTTCTTTAATGTATCACTAAAGTCAACTTTTGTTGAGATAATGTACATATATCGCGAAGCATCTTTCACTCTCGACCACTCAAAAACAGCATCTCTGTCAACACAATCGTCACCATTAGCAGGTAGTTGCTGTGTTGGCGCTGAGATTAGCCCTTGTTGGGCAAAAATGAATAATGCGAAAAGTAATACATACTTACTTAAGTAGTATATTTTTTTCATAAAAACTCCGTATAATATTAATAATTTATATTTATCATTCTAAATAACAGATAAGCCAATGAATAGTTACTATTTTAGTAACATTTTGGCTATTTCTATATCAATTTCGGTGGTGATTTTCGTATTTTGTGATTCACCGAGGATTAATTTAGGTAAAAAATTTGAGTATTCTAAAATAGAAGAATCATCAGTCCCTTTGAATCTATTTTTATTAGAGTATTCATAAGCTTTTATATACTTATTTCTTTCGAAAATCTGAGGTGTTTGGACTGATGCTAATAGCTCTCTATCAATAGTCTCAAAGACGAAAGTTTCACTTCTATCCTTATCTATTGATTTTATGGTATCAGTAGGATGAAGATAAGGGACAATGCCTATAAATTTGTCAGCCATACTCATCAATTTATTAATTAGACTATGTGTGATATAAGGTCGGACAGCATCATGTATCATAATATAATCAGAATCAGTATTTATATGTTCTATAGAATTATATATTGAATTAAACCTTGTTCTACCGTGCGGAGTTATCTTATATTTTCCTTCAAACTCTTTGGGTATAGATGCTTTTATTATATCTATGTATGAATCATCAGCTGGTATCAATAATTGTATGATATTATCAATATCTTTGAACTTAGATAAGGTCCAGTTGAGTATTGTTTTACCGTTTACTTCTATATATTGCTTAGGTATTTCGGCACCCACTCTTTCGCCTACTCCACCGCATGGTATTATCAACGTATATTTCATCTATTATATCTATATTTTTCATTAAATAAATATGGTCTTTCTAATCTAAAATTACCGAATCCATTTTTATCAGCAAATAAAAAAGTCCTATTACCAGAGTATTGCCATATCCTATATTCTACGTTGTTTCCCATAGAAGATTGTCTCTCGACTTGAATTGGTGGGCCTAGTACTACATAGACCATTCCCATATCAGTTAACCAACCTTCAGTATAAGATTTAAACTGCTCATTAGCATACTTTCTCCTTTGATAATACTCATTCATCGCTTCGTTGAATTTAGTATTTGGTGTTGGGTCTAATTCTTTCCAAAACAGTGATAATTTTTCTCTTTTCAAATCATCTGTTTTAGCTGACGATATTTTTTCTAATTCTGATTCGGTTGCTATATAACGGAGCATTTTGATGGCTTTATTTATATCTTCTTCCAAAAAAGAAATTAGAGTTTCTTGATGCTTTATTGATCTCTGAGTTATAGCTAGAACTTTCTTGTCGTCGTGCTCAGTAGCACTGATATCATAAGCAACTACTTGTACAATATATTCACCAGATAAATTCAGACTAGAAGCATCTATTCTAACAAAACTTTGATTTTTTCCAACGTTGACATCAACTTCTTTTAGGTCACCTTCTAATATTAATTCATCTTTTTTTAATAACCTAAATGCAATTTTTACCTTCTTTGGTTCATTTTTATTATAAATCTCAAAGAAAGCAAAAAAATCACTGTTTATTGCCCCTATATTATCTGATATAAAAGGAGTGATTTTATATTTACTTTCTACCTCTTCTATCTGTGATAGTAGTAAAATACCACTTAGCGAAAAACTAAATTTATCAAATTCTATAACAGTTACTTCTCTTTCTCTTTCGTATAAGTTACCATTAAATTCATCTTTTATATCTGCTGATACGCTATAAGTACCTTTGGGTACGCCAAACCTGAAAAATGTTTTGTAAAATTCTGCCTCGGCTCCTTGTGATTTTCTATAATCAGAAGTAGTGATTGTTTTTTTAACGTGTTTGAAATCTACTTTCTCTTTATTCTCATTAGTTATAGTTATATCAATATCAATGTTCGCAACAAAATTCTCTCCTAGCTTTTCGAAAGTCAATAACTGATAAGGTACAACCAAATAAACATCAATTCTACCATCAGTACTATCGCTACTATTGAATACAACAGCATCGAGAAAATAATTCTCGTTAGCTACTACGTCTTCAATACTGATTAACATTAAAGCCGACGTAATTATAAGTAGTGATAATTTTTTAATCATATAACTGTTATTGTTGTTTTTATATAAGACTCGAAACTAATCTTTTAAGTTACAAAATTTGAAGATAAGTTGAAAAATGTTAATTATGATTAGTAACAAGAGCTAATATAATTCTTTAAATCTGTGTAAAGTTTCTTTTTATCAGACTTTACTTCGAATTTATTCCCCAGGTCAGGTTCTTTGCTGAGCCATTTTCTGACGATTATTCTCTCGTTATCATTTCCTTGTATATCCGAATTAGTGTAATACGTATCTTCTATAACGGATTCCAAGATATGCGAGTTGGCATTGGTACCAATTTCAATATGATTTGCTAATAGTCCATCTTTGATAAGAAAAACGCTAACGGTTCCACCTGTTCTATTGTTGCTATCGATATATATAATATTCGAATGATTCTCTGGAGTTGAATTATTTCCAAATAGTTCTAGCGGATTTTCGTGGTGAATATTGCAAAGCTTCAAATCTGAATGTAACTCTGAAACTGTATCAAAATGTTCTATTCTTTCTGTCCTTTCTATAATCTCTTTCATCATATTCGATGACAAGTAATTCGGATCTAGATATGATAGTAATTTTTGTTTTATATTATCTGCTTTACTCGCAAAGATTCTATTCCCATCACTGTCGTAAAGATAAAAAACTCCTTGACATTGAGGCAGCTCATTTACTTGAATCATCAATTGGTCTATAATCTCATTTTTTACTTTGAATCTTCTTCGTGATTTTCGTTCAAAATCATTTAGCTCTTTACGAGTTGTTATGCCATATTCAGTTTTTAGAATATCTAACATTTTTATTAGAGCCTTTGCTGTCGCAAACGCATCTCCCAATGCTCGGTGTCTCATAAATATGGGAATATTGAAATACTGAGCTAATGATGTCAAGTTGACTTTCTGAGTTTTTGGTAATATTTTTCTAGCTAACTTTACGGTACAGAGTATTTCGTGCTCTACAGATACCCCATAATTACGAATCATTGTGTTTCTTATAAAAAAATGATCGAAATTTGCATTATGTGCAACGAAGATAGAATTATCTTTTGAAATGAAATCTTTGTAGGCAGGTAATACATCTTTTTCGTCGGGTGCATTCTTGACTAATTGGTTAGTAATACCTGTCATATCTTGAATAAATTCTGGAATTGGTTGTCTAGGGTTGACTAATGAGTGAAAAGTATCTATTATTTCTCCACCTAGAACGTGTACCACTGCTATATCTGTTAAGCGGTCAGTTCTACTATTCGCCCCTGTTGTTTCTACATCTACTACGAAAAAATTTGTTTTATCTAATGTACTCATCTTCCCTTTATCATATTCTACTAAAGTAAGTCAAATTAATTATGAATATTTGTTAATAGATGATTTAATGTAAGTATGTGTGAAAGCCTTAACAGTGTGTAAAAAATCTGACATAAATTTATCCACCTTTTTTAAGAATAGAAATATAAAAACCATCTGTTTTGCTTTTATCTGTTAGTGTCATAAGCCCAAAATCAGTAAAATCTAAATTTTCAATAGGGATTTTAAGGTCAACGGCTCTTGATTTAATATCGACAAGTGATAAATCTGGATATTGTGTCAAAATATTAGATATTACTCTGTCGTTTTCGTTTCTGAATAGAGAACAAGTAGAATAAAGAAGCTCTCCACCTTTCGCTATTTTTTCATAGCATTTTGTTACAATCTCAAGTTGAAGATTTGTATAACCATCTATAATATCGTCGGTTATCGAATATCGAATTTCTGGTGCTCTTCTCACAGTACCTGAACCCGAACAAGGAGCATCAATTAAAACTTTGTGATATTGTTTCTCATCATTATCTACGTCCTCTATATTGAGCACTAAAACAGAAGAAAGTCTATGTAGCCCAACTCTACGTTCGGTTTCTTTGAGTCTTTTCTTATTAATATCAGTAGCATCGATAAAGGCTTGATCATTTGCTAATTCAGCAATATGTATAGTTTTACCACCTCCACCGGAGCAATAATCTAAAATATCTTCATCAGGTTTTGGGTTAAGTAAAATTGAGATTAGCTGGCTTCCTTCGTCTTGAATTTCAAAACAACCATTCTTATAACTCAAATATGTATTGAAGTTGATGTTTTTGCCTAGCTTTATACAATCTTTTACAATATTATATTCGTAAGGAATGTTATTACTCTTAAGTTCCTCTTCTATTAAATCCCTATCAGATATTATTCTGAGATCTGTAGTAGCTTCATTATTAAGTGCAGAAGCAAGAGATAATAATCTATCTTCTTCTAATACAATGTTCTTAAGGAATGTGTTAGGAAAGAAATCGGTACTTTTATATTTTGCGAACTCTGTCTCTAAATTCTCAGAATTTACAAGCGTATATATATAGGAGTTAAATTCATTGTTTTTAAAAATTCTATTTACACTTTCATTAACATCATTATCATTTAAAAAAGCTAATAAAAAGATACCTTCAGTTGAAATAGTCTCTAACACCATTTTGTGGCGTAGAAAAAAAAAGAAAACACCACTTATTATCTTCTTATCTTTACTGCCCAAATAACGCTTTCCACTCATAAATCTTTGCTTAACTGAAGCTGCCGTAAATTTTGATTCTTTCCATAAGTCTATTAATTCAGCTATATGACTAAGCCAAAAGGTTGCTTTTTTTTCTAAATGAGTAATTGACATAGAGTCATTCCATTGAATTAAAAATTCGTAATTATTATGACTTCAAACTTATGTAACTATTTACAATAGTGAAGTATGAAGTTAACAAATTAGGTAAATTTACCTAATCGATTACAATGTATATTTTAGTTAATTCCAATTAATAGTACAAACAAAGTAAAATAGTTTTGAATATTAGTATTAATTATTATAATTTTGTTTGATAGACTATTTAAAAAATCGGAATACTTCTGTTGTTATACGGAAGTATTACTTTGGCATAGATATTGCTCGTTGTGTTTGTGGGTTAATGCCCGCACTTGAAAACAAAATTGAAAATAAATAAGTTTAATAAATATTAGGAGTCTTCATAATGAAGAAAACAATAAAACTACTTTTAGTAACAGCGATCTTGCTCCCTGTAGTACTATTTACTACTCAGGCACAAGAAGCTAAGTTACTTAAGTCAGTGATAGGCGCAGGAGGAACTGTTGGTTCAACAGTAACTACTGATAACGGTCCTATAACTCTGAACGGTACAGTAGCCCAAACGGCTGTTGAGACTAAATCACTACCTGGCACAGCTGGAGTAGGGGTTAAAATTTACGAAGGTTTTTGGACACCATTTACTAAAGTGGTTTCTAGTGTAGAAGACGAAGGTAGCTCAGCTAACACTCTTAGCAACTACCCTAATCCATTTACAACTAGTACAAATATCCAATTCACATTAGAAAACAATTCTAACGTGACTATTAGAGTATATGATATTAATGGTGCTTTAGTAAGTACTGTAGTATCTAACCAGATGTTTACAGCTGGTACTCAACAAAATGTAGCTTGGGATGCTAAAGACCAATATGGTACGCAACTAAGCTCAGGTTCTTATTTATATGAGTTATCTATCGAGCCATTGACTGGTGGTAGAAGCTTTAGTTTAAGAAACGTTATGGTTATAGTTAAATAAATATGAAAGTAAGTGTTTTAAATAAATTATTATTATTAATTAATAGGAGCTTTACAATGAAGAAACTCATTCTTCTTGTTATTTTGGCGTTTAGCATGGTGTTGTCACCTTTGGCAACAACTATTGCAGCGACTCCAAAAGTAATCAACTATCAAGGTCAGTTAGAAAGTGACGCAATCACTTCTCAAGCACCTGTATTGGTTGTCTTCGAATTATTCGAAGATGCAGCCGGCGGATCCGCTCTATGGATAGAGCAAAAAAGTGTAACCGTTGATAAAAACGGATTTTTCTCAGTTTATCTTGGTGACGTTAACCCTATCGATCTTAAATTCGATAAGCAATACTACGTTCAAGTAACTGTTGGTAACAACCAACCGTTCCCAAGAACAAAACTATCATCTACTCCTTCTGCTTTCTATGCAGCTGATGCTGATACAGCATTATACTCATTTGAATCAGGCATGGCTATGGATGTAGTTCCAAATGTTCTTGAATGGGATAATTTCACTGCTGCAGCAGTTACTGCTGGTGGTGTTTTAACTGGTACGTATCCAAATCCTGGAATCAACCCAAATGCTATCCTTGATAACATTCCTGACGGTTCTATAACTTCAGAAATGTTATCTCCAAATATTTCTACTTCTCCATCTGGCCCTGCTGGTGGTGATTTATCTGGTGTTTATCCAGATCCTCTAATTGCAGTTGGTGCAGTGAAAACTGACCGTATCTTTGATGCTGCAGTTACAAACGAAAAAATAGCTGACGGTGCTGTTACTAATAACAAAATCGTTTCTTTAGACGCTGCGAAGTTAACTAACGTTCCAGCTCTTAACTATCAAGTTGCTGTTGCAACTGACGCTACTATCGATGGTGATGGTACTTTGGCAATGCCTTTAGGTTTAGCTGACAACGCTGTTTCAACTCCTAAAATAGTTGACGGTGCAGTTACTAACGCTAAAGTTGGTGCTGATGCAATCACTACTGACAAAATTATGAACGAAACAATTTTAGCAGAAGACATCGCAACTGGCGCTGTAACTACTGATGAAATTTTAGACGAAACTATCATCGCTGCTGACATCGCAACTGGTGCAGTAACTACTGATGAAATTTTAGACGAAACTATTTTAGCTACTGACATCGCAACTGGTGCGGTAACTACTGACGAAATTTTAGACGAAACTATCTTAGCTACTGACATCGCAACTGGTGCAGTAACTACTAGTGAAATCTTAAACGGAACTATCTTAGAAGAAGATATCGCTGACGATGCAGTAACTAATGCAAAATTAGCTGCTGACGCTGTTAGAGTTGAGCAAATCGATGTTATCGGTGCTGGACCTGTTAATGGTGATGTACTTTACTTCGATGGTGGTACTAATGAATTGAGATGGGGACAAGAAGATGTTGAAACTTCAGCTCCTTTGACTGGTAATGGTACTACTGCTGATCCTGTTACTTTAGACCCTACTTTTGGTAGTGCTGATGAATTATTAATCAGAACTGCTCCTAGTGGTTGGGTGTCAAGTAAAATTAACACTGCAAATATTAACGACATGGCTATCACTACTGCTAAATTAGCTGATAACTCAGTAACTTCTGCTAAGATAGTAGACGGTGAAGTAATGAACGCTGACTTAGCTAATGGTTCTGTAACTACTGCTAAGATCTTAGACGGTCAAGTAATGACTGATGATCTAATGGATCTTGGTGTTACAACTGCAAAATTAGCTGATAATTCAGTTACAACTGGTAAAATCTTAGACGGTGAAGTTCAAACTGCTGACTTAGATGACGCTGCTGTAACTACTGCTAAATTGGCTGATAACTCAGTTAATGGCGATAAAGTTATTGATGGTTCATTATCTTCTTTAGACTTAAATGCTACTGGCGTTACTCCTGGTATCTATGGTGATCCTTCAGCTAACCCAAGTGAAATTGACGTTGCTGAATTTAACGTAGATGCTCAAGGTAGAATCACTGCTGCTGTTGAAAGAACTTACACAGTACTAGCTGCTGGTACTATTTTCAACGAATCACCAGTTTCTGACATCACTGTTGATGGTACTTATGACAACCTTGATTTACAAATCAAGCCAGGTGTTGTAGGAAATACTGAATTAGCTGCTGATGCTGTAACTACTGACAAAATCTTAGACGGCGAAGTAATGACTGCTGATTTAATGAATTTAGGTGTTACAACTGCTAAAATAGCTGATATGAATGTAACAACTGGTAAAATCGCTGATGCTGGCGTTACTACTATCAAAATTGCTGATGGTAATGTAACTTCTGCTAAGATTTTAGATGGTGATGTACAAACTGCTGATTTAGCTGACGGTTCAGTTACTTCTGCTAAAATTGCTGACTTAGGTATTGCAACTATCGATT
>JAUHXN010000070.1 GCA_030426865.1 bacterium
ATGAAGTAAAGTGCTTGTATAATCTAAACAAAGCAAATAACTATAAGGAATTTCGAAAATCATTAGAAGAATGGAGTGCACCTGCTCTAGTTTTTAACTATGCAGATAAAAATGGTAATGTTGCTAGATTACCTGTTGGTAATATACCTGAACGAGGAAATACGAATCCAAGCTTTATTAACCCTTATTGGGACAAGGAATATAGATGGAGAGGGATCAAGAGTCTAATTGGAATTGGTGAAAAAGTTATTGATAATGAAGGTTATGTATTAGCAGCAAATAATAACTTTTATCCCGAAAGTGTTTTTATTTCTCATAATTGGGAACCTGATTCTAGAGCTAGAAGAATAGAACAGCTACTAAGTGAGAAAAACTTCACAACTATAAGAGATTTTGAATTTATGCAAATGGATAATTACTCACCTTATGCAAATGACTTTCTTAAACTTACTTTGCCAACAATTAAACGAGTAAAAGATAAACTTACAGAAAATGAATTAAAAGCTTATAATAAAATATTAAAATGGAACAACATACTATCAAAAGATTTAAATGAGCCATTAATCTATAACTTTTTCAAAAGAACATTAATAGAAGAAACGATAAAAGATGAGTTAGGTATTAGCTACAAGCATTATTGTTTTTTGACAAATTATCCAGACAGACTAATAATTCAATTATTAAATTCAGAAAATCATACTATTTTTGATAATGTTAATACAGATAAGAAAGAAAATAGGGAATTGATTATATTTCGTTCTTTTAGAAAGGCAATTAAGAGTCTAATAGATAAATACGGAATAGATGGAATAAGCAACTTAACTTATGGAGAGGTTAGAAAACTTGAATTAAATCATCTATTTGGTGATAACAAGTTTATTGGTCCAGCAGTTAATCTGAAACCAGTCGGATTAGGTGGTGATAATACTACTTTATTCAATACAGAATCACGACATACCAATCCTAATGAAGTAGTAGTATCTGCATCAATGAGGTTTATAACAGATATGAGTGATAGTCTCGTCTATATGATACTACCTGGAGGTTCTTCAGGTGACCCTATGAGTTCAAATTATGGTGATCAAGTTCAGCTTTGGCTAAATGGTGGATATTTGAAACTTAATATCAATAAAAAACCAACAAGCGATTTTGAATTAAAGACTAAATTCATTCCTTAGTTATTAATTAAGAATTGATATTAGCTTATCTATTGCTTTTTTAGTATTAGTCCTGACTTGGCTTATAGAAGCTTCCATCATATAGCAAGGAGCCGTTATTATCTTATTCTCTTCATCATAACAGATCTCATCAATAGTTTTCATCACTGACATAGCACCTAAACTTTCCATACCATCGCTTATTTCTTTGATATCATAAGGAGATTTTTCTGTATTAGTACCTACAGTCAACTTTGTTCCAATTCCAGAACCTTGTAGTGCTTTTGCAATTACAGTTGGCCCCATACAAAGTGCAACAATTGGTTTTTTAGCTCCTATCATATCTATAATAAGATGTTTAACGGCAGGATCTATATCCCCTTCTGGTCCTTCGAAAGCCCATCTATTAAGGTTTTTAGCAGCACCAAATCCACCAGGAATAACTAGTGCGTCAAAATCATCTATAGAAGTTTTATTAATTGATTTTATTTCTCCTCGAGCAATACGTGCAGATTCAACAAGAATATTTCTGCTTTCGTCTTTTTGTACACTACCATCAATATGATTTATTACATGAGTTTGATCTTTATCAGGTGCAAAACAAACCGCCTCTGCCCCATTTTCTTCAATTGCAAGTAAAGTAAATACAGATTCGTGGATTTCCGAACCATCATAAACTCCACAACCAGATAATAATACTCCAATTCTCATATCAACCTCTATATAGTTTTAATCTATTTAATAATAACAACCAATTAAAGATACGAAAAAATAGATCATTAGTTTTGTTAATTTTTTCAAATACTTAGTTTTTCAAATGAAAAAAAAGGGCTGCTAAAAAGCAGCCCTTGATATTGTTATATTGACATTGATTAATCTCTTCGTCTATCTCTTCCGCCACCGCCGCGTCTATCACCACCGCGTCTGTCTCCACCTCTGTCATCTCTATCTCTTGGAGGTCTTGGCGGTCGTTCTACATAGCCTTCAGGTTTTTCCAGTAAAGCACGAATGCTTAATCTGTATTTACCGTCACGTGTAGCTTCTAATAATTTCACATCAATTTCTTGCCCTTCTTCCAAATGGTCTGCTACATTTTCAGTTCTTTCCCATTGGATTTCAGAAATATGTACTAGTCCTTTTTTCTTTGGTAAGAACTCAACTATCGCACCCAAACCTTCACGTACACTATCTACTTTACCTTTATAGACTTTACCTTCTTCCGGTTTTTCTAATAGCTTTTTGATAATGTCTAGTGCAATTTGAGCATCTTCATCATTATTTGTTGCAATAGTAACAATTCCATCATCATTTATATTGATAACTGCATTACTTCGCTTAGTGATATCTCTAATAGTATCTCCACCAGAACCAATTACTGTACCGATTTCATCTTTTTCTACTTGTAAAGTAGTAAATCGTGGAGCAAATTTAGAAAGCTCTTCATTTTTACTTTGAATAGTTTCACTCATTTTTTCAAGTATGTGAAGTCTACCTTCTTTAGCTTGATTAAGTGCTTTTTTCATAATATCTACCGAAAGGCCATCAATTTTGATATCCATCTGACAAGCAGTAATACCATCTTTAGTACCTGCTACTTTGAAATCCATATCACCTAAGAAATCTTCATCTCCTAATATATCAGTCAATACAGCTACGTCATCGCCTTCTTTTATTAAACCCATCGCAATACCTGCTACTGGCTTTTTAAGAGGAACACCAGCGTGCATTAGTGCCATAGAACCAGCACAAACAGTTGCCATAGATGATGAGCCATTAGATTCTAGTATGTCAGAGATTATTCTTACAGTATAAGGGAAATCTTCTTTTGAAGGCATTAACTTTTTCAATGCTCTTTCCGCTAATGCACCATGTCCTATTTCTCTACGTCCTGCACCAGTATATCTACCTGTTTCACCAACACTAAATGGAGGGAAGTTGTAATGTAGATAGAAGTTTGTATAATACGTTGGTAAAAGTCCATCTATCATTTGTTCGTCCCTTTCAGTACCTAATGTAACTGAAGTCAAACTTTGAGTTTCTCCACGAGTAAATAAAGACGAACCATGTACTCTAGGCAATACACCTACTTCTGTTTCAATAGGTCTAACGTCTGTTAAACCACGAACATCAAGTCTTTTACCATCTTGAATAATCATCTCACGCATTAATTGCTTTTCTAACTTTGAGAATGAACTATTTGCATAGTCAACTAGCTTACTAGCGTATTCTTCATTTTCTGCAAACTTTTCTTCTACTATAGCTACAGCTTCATCTCTAAGTGAGTTTCGTGTTTCTTGTCTTTCAGATTTCGTTGTGATAGTATTTACATAGACTTTCGTTTTATCAGTAATTGCTGAAACAACTGTCTCATAAATCTCCGCAGGGATTTCTTTTTCAGTTATTTGTCTTTTTTCTTTATTCACAAGTTTTAATAATTCTTTTTGAAGATTATTAAACTCTTTGATTTTACTATGAGCGTAATCTAATACCTCTAAGAAATTTTCTTCGCTAATCTCATTACATTCACCTTCAACCATCATAATTGATTCATCAGTACCAGCAACGCTGAAATCTATTTCTGCAGTTTCTAGTTCTTCGGGTGAAGGGTTTACTTTGAAATTACCATCGATTTTAGCAACTCTGACTTCAGACATAGGTCCAGCAAATGGAATATCAGAAATCAACAATGCCGCTGATGCACCTGTAGCAGCTATATTTTCCGGATCTATTTCAGGTTGAGCAGACATTACCCAAGCTATTAGTTGAGTGTCGTAATGCCAGCTTTTAGGAAATAAAGGACGAAGTGGTCTATCTATAAGACGAGCTACTAATATTTCTTTGGTAGATGGACGGCTTTCTCTTTTCAAAAAACCACCTGGTATCTTACCTGAAGCAGACATTCTTTCTCTGTAATCTACCATCAAAGGTAAGAAATCAACATCCATTTCGGTATTTGAAGCAATAGCATTGATTAGAATCATTGTGTCACCACAACTCATCATTACATTACCATTTGCAAATTTGGCAAATCTGCCTGTTTCTAATGTGTAAGTCTGTCCATCTATAACAGCAGATACACTTATAGGATTGTTTAAAGACATTTAAACACCTCTTAATTAATTAATAATAAAAAAGCAGGTGTAATATGACAGTCTGAACTTAGTTAAAAATTCCAAATAGGAATAACTTAACTAAATTCAGAGAATGGCATATTATCAACCTGCAATAACATAAAACAAAAAACGGCCTTTGATAGCCGTTTTTTTAATATTTCTTACTTTCTTAAATTCAATTCGCCAATGATAGTACGATAACGTGTAATATCATTTTTTGCTAAATAATTCAATAGCGTTCTTCTTTTGTTAACTAAGCTAATAAGTCCTCTTCTAGAGTGAACATCTTTTTTATTAGCAGTAACGTGACCAGTAAGGTCTATGATACGAGCAGTTAGTAAAGCTACTTGAACTTCTGGTTTGCCAGAGTCTTTAGGTGAATCACCATACTTCTTTACTATCATTGCCTTTGTTTCTTGAGTAATCATACTCCAAACTCTCCGATTTCCGATTTTACAATAAACACAAAATTAAGAATATAAATTGATTATATAAAATTTTATTTTAAGCTATCTATATATTTTATAGCAAATTCTTTATCTAAGTTGATTTGATTTACTAATTCTACTGGCCCATTGAACTTCTTTTCACTTCTTATGAACTTATGAAAATTTAAGTAAATCTCTTTACCATATAAATCCATATCCAAATTTAAGAAATGTACTTCAATAGTACTTGCTTCCTGATCATGAAATGTCGGTCTTGTTCCAATATTTGTAAGTCCATAATAAACAACGTCATCTATTGTAGATGATACAATGTAAACACCATTTTCTGGGACTAACTTATATAAATTTGGCGGGATTAGGTTAGCTGTTGGGTAACCAAGTTTCTTTCCTCTACCATCACCTTTGACAACTATACCCTGAATCATATATTCGTATCCAAGCATTTCATTAGCTTTTTCTACTTGATTCTCTTTCAACGCTTTTCTAATTTTTGTGCTCGAAATAATGACTTCATGATCTTCCATTGCCTCTAATCTTTCTACATCAAAACCTAATTCATCGCCTAATCTTTCCAAAAGTTTTTCATCACCATCTCTATTCTTTCCAAACATATGATCATACCCAACTAATATTTTACTCATCCCAACTCTTTTACAAAGATATTCACGTATAAACTCTTCAGCTGATATTTGTGAGAATTCATAAGAAAAGGTCATTACTACACAATTCTCAATACCTTGTCTTCTAAATTCTGTTATTCTCTCGTTAATATTTGTAAGCAAAGAAATAGGAGGTTTATCACCTTTTTGTAATACAATTCGAGGATGAGGCTCCATTGTCAATACTACTGTTCGTAAAGAATTTTCATTAGAAATTTCTTTTAAACGATTGAGAATTGTCTTATGACCACGATGTACACCATCAAATGTGCCAACTGTTAAAACAGTATTCTTATCGAATTCTATTTCATCAAAATCTCTATAAACTTTCATTTCTTTCTATCATTTGTTGTAGTTCAGTAAGTGTTAATGCATTTTCTACACTATGTTCTTCTATTAACGTTCTTCTAAGTCCTGTTAAATATCCACCTACTCCTAACTCATTTCCTATGTCACGCGCTATAGCCCTAATATAAGTGCCTTTAGAGCAATGAACTTCAAAATGAATAAATGGTAAATCTATACTAGTTATAGTATTTTTGAATAATGTTACATAAGACGGTTCAAGTTCAATTTCAATGTCTTTTCTTGCTAAATGATATAATTTCTGGCCTTTAACTTTTTTAGCAGAGAACATTGGGGGAATTTGGGCAATTTCACCTTGCATTTTTGAAAAAGCATTTTCAATATCTGTATCTGTTATGTGTGAGATATCACATATATTATTTTCATCACCTTCAGCATCGTCTGTTTTAGTTGTAGCACCTATTTTCATAGTAGCTGTATATACTTTAGATTTAGCTTGTAATTCAGAAATTTGTTTCGTAGCACCTCTTCCAACCGCTATTATAAGTAATCCTGTAGCCATTGGATCCAATGTACCCGAATGACCAATTTTCTTTATTTTTAACATAGGACGAAGTTTGGCCACAACATCATGTGAAGTCCAATCTTGTTGTTTGTCTATATACAAGAAAAGCCCATTTTCTTGGGCTTCTTTTTGTATTTCTAATTTAGAAATATTAGTATTTTTATCTATGAATAGCAATTTAGCTGCTTTTATTTCTATCTAAAATATTTTGAATGTTATCCATTTGGTCGAGGGTATCATCCAAATAAAATTTAATTTCTGGAATAAATCTAAGTCTTGCCTCTTTAGCGATAACATCTTTTATTATATATTTGTTAGAATCAAGAAACTTTACAAAATCCTCGGGCTTAGTTCTTCCTGCAAAACAGCTTATATTTACCTTAGCCAATTGCAAATCTGGCGTAACAATTACTGAAGTTACAGTTGCCATGCCAGCTTTAGCTTGAATTGCTAAATCTGAGATTGGCTTAGCTATAATTTCTTTGATTAAACTACCTACTTTTTCTGTTCTAAGTGACATAATTATTTTTTAAATTTACGTTTTACTTCAACTTCCTTATAAGTTTCTAAGATATCGCCTACATTTATCTCATTGAAACCGTCTAACATTATACCACATTCGAACTTAGATTTGACTTCTCTAACATCATCTTTTTCTCTTTTCAATGAAGCTATTTTTCCATCAAAAACTGGTAATCCGTTTCTAAGTAATCTAATACCGTCTGATTTTGAAACTTTTCCTTCTAATACATAACAACCAGCAATAGTTCCAGTTCTACTAATTTTGAACGTTTGTCTAACTTCTATAGTAGAAGTTACCTCTTCTTTGAACTCTGGTTTCAACATACCTTCTAGGGCATGAGTAATATCATTTATACAATCATATATGATATCATAATTTCTTATTTCTACTTCTTCGTCTTTTGCTAAAATCTCAATAGCAGGTGGCACATTAACTTGGAAACCAATTATAATAGCACCCGATGCAATTGCAAGATTTACATCATTTTCAGTAATTGCACCTACACCTTTATGAAGTAAGTTTATTCTCACTTCTGGTCTCGAAAGTTTAAGTAATGAATCTGAAAGAGCTTCCAATGAACCTGATACATCAGCTTTTAGAATAATATTTAATATTTCAACACCACCTATCTTAATTTGATTCGAGATATCATCTAGAGTAGTGTGTCTAACTTGACGCATTTCTTGTTCACGCTTAAGTGCCTTTCTTTCTGAAGCTATATTACGGGCCTCAGTATCCGATTCTACTATCATGAATATATCACCAGCTGAAGGTAGCTTATCAAAACCTATTAGTTTTACCGGTTGAGATGGTCCAATATTATTAACTACATGATTTCTTTCATCGAACATAGTTCTAACTCTACCCCACACAGTACCAGCTATGAAAGAATCACCTTGTTTTAGTGTTCCCTTCTGAACTACAACTGTTGCTACTGGGCCTAACCCTTTATCCAAATGAGCTTCAACTACTGTTCCCCTTGCAACTCTATTCGGATTTGCTTTAAGTTCTAGTAAATCTGCTTCTAGTAATATTTTTTCTAGTAGAGTATCAACACCAGTCCCTGCTTTTGCAGATATTTGAGCCGTTTGGAATTTACCTCCCCAATCTTCTACTAGTACACCTTCTTCTGATAACTGTTGCATAATCCTATCAGGATTTGCATCAGGTTTATCTATTTTGTTAATTGCTACTACTATAGGCACTTCTGCAGCACGAGCGTGAGAAATAGCTTCCTTCGTTTGAGGCATGACATTATCATCTGCAGCAACTACTAGCACTACTATGTCCGTTATTTGAGCTCCACGAGCACGCATTGCAGTAAAGGCTTCGTGACCAGGAGTATCTAAGAAAGTAACTCGTTTACCTTCTTCGTTTTGAACCATGTAAGCACCAATATGCTGAGTTATTCCACCAGATTCACCGGCAACAACATTAGCATTACGAACATAGTCCAGTAGTGATGTTTTACCATGATCTACGTGACCCATGATTGTGACAATCGGTGGTCTAGGTTCTAAGTCTTCTTCTTTATCTTCAATATCTTGTACTGCTTCTAGAGTTTGCTCATCAACGAATTCTACTTCAAACCCATAATCATCAGCAATTAGTGTGATAGTATCTTTGTCAAGTCTTTGGTTTATTGTAACCATAAGACCTAACTGCATACACTTCAATATAATCTCATTTATATCAATTCCCATCTGCTCACTCATATCAGCAGTGGTTACATATTCAGTTAGCTTTAATACTTTTTCTTCTATTATACGTTGTTCTTCTGCAATTTGCTCTTTCTCTTGTCTTTCAGCCTTTCTTTTTGAACGGGCTTTTGACCTAGAACTTGACCCAGAATCTTCCATTCCTGCAAGTGTTTTTTTAATTGCTTTTTGAACATCTTCTTCACTAATCTGTTCTCGAATTGATTTTCGTCTTCTCTTTGCAAGAGGTTTTTTAGACTCTTTAGCTTTATTCGCTTCTTCTTTAATGTCTATTTCACGAGGTTTTCTCTTTTTACGAGATGTTGAAGTTTCTCCTTCTATTTTCTCGTCTTTAGTATTAGATTTATCGGGTTTTCTACTCTTCTTTTTTCTTCTTTCAGAGACAATCTCAATTTTACCTACTACTTTTAAACCTTTTATATCCTCAGCTTGTTCCTCTTTTACAGGTTTTCCGACGTGAATATCTCGTTTCTTTTTAACTGGAAATTCAGGTTCTGGATCTTTTTCAGGTTCTTCAACTTTAACTTCTGTTTCTTGTTCAGGAACTTCTTCAGTAATATTTTTATCTTCTGATACTACCGCATCATCTTTTTCAACTATTTCTTCTTTAGTTTCTTCTTCAGGAGTTTCAACTTGAGTCTCTGCTTGAACTTCTTCTTTTACTGGAGTATCATCCTTATCTGGAGTAACTTTAGTTTCTGTTTTAGGTTCTTCTTTCTCTGATTGTTCTTTATTCCTTTCTTCAATCAGATGTTTTGTCTCTTCTCTGATATCCTTATGGATTTGAATTTTCTTTCTTTGACTTTCGGCTGCTTGCATCTCTTTTTTGAATTTTTCAAAAACAGCTTCCATCATCTCTTCAGTTAGAATTGATGTAGGTTTGTTTTGGATATCGAATCCTTTTGATTGCAAGTATTCTACAATGGTTTCTTTACCAATGTTGATTTCTGATGCAATTTTAAATAATCTTATTTTCTTAACAGCCATATACTTGTATATTTATTTAATTTTACCCACTTGAGGCATTTACTGATTTATTTTTCAGTACTTTCGTCTTCTTTTACTTCTTCTTCTTTTGCTTCTGATTCCACAGAAGGTACTTCTTCAATCGTAGTTGAAGCAACACTATCTGCCGAGTCAATATAGCCAATTTCAGCATTCATTATTCTATCTTTCATAGTCTGAGATTCTCTCTCATCAAATTCGATTAGAATAATAGAACGTAACTCTAATAGTAATTGCTTTGTCATTCCTTCTATTTCTAAAAGTTCCTCAGGAGGAGTCTCTAAAAACTCTCTAGCAGTCTCAATTCTCATTGAGACTAACTCTTCGTATAACTCATCACCAAATTCAACTTTGAATTCGTCTAGATCAATATCTTCCCCACCTTCTTTGATTAGAGTAAGGTTATAACCTGTTAACTTGGAAGCCAAACGAACATTTTGTCCACTTTTACCGATTGCAAAACTTACCTGATCATCAGGGACTACTACATTAGCCGATCTAGTTTCAGTATCTATCTGTACTTCTTTTATCTTTGCAGGAGAAAGTGCTCTTTTGATAAATTCAGCTTCATCATCAGACCATTCTACCAAATCTATATTTTCATTATTTAGTTCACGGACAATCGAGTGGATACGAATTCCTTTCATACCTACACATGCACCAACTGGATCAACTCTGTCATCAAATGACATTACTGCGACTTTAGATCTTTCACCAGCTTCTCTCTCAATAGCTTTTATTTGTATAATACCATCATAAATTTCAGGAATTTCAACTTCGAATAATCTCGATAAAAACTCTTTAGAAGCTCTAGAAATAATAATATCAGGGTGACCACCTTGACCAGAACGTCTTACATCTTTGACTACAGCTTTGATAGTTTGATTCTTTTTGTAACGATAAGTTTCACCGTGAATTTGTTCTTCACGAGGTAATCGAACTTCAACCTTATCATGTAGTACAAGAATATCATTACGTCTAACTTGGTAAATTTCACCAATTATGATATCACCTACCTTATTTACATAATCATTATATATCTGATCTTTTTCGATATCACGTATTTTTTGATTCAAATTTTGAGATGCTAAAGCGATTAACCTTCTACCAAAATTATCAGCAAGATTATCCAAAGTTATTTCTTCGATAAATTCTTCGCCTACTTCAAACTCTTCACCTTCTGGAGCATGTAGGTTAGCTTGTTCTAAACTAATCTCTAATTCTGGATTTTCTACTTCATCTACTATATCGCGCATCATATAGATTTCTATATCACCTTGTTGCATGTTAACGATGATATCGAAATTTGATTCCATACCGTATTTTTTTCTTACTATCATAGATAGTGTTTCTTCTAAAACACCTTGAAGTAAATCTCTATCAATATTTTTAGATTTAGCCATATCAGCAAAAGCTTCT
>JAUHXN010000390.1 GCA_030426865.1 bacterium
CGCTTGTCTTGTTTACCCAGTAAGGTCATTAAGAAAAAATTATTATGTATTCTCTTATGAGTCACATATGAATTTTGGTAGGAATAGCAGAACCCCATCTCAGTTTCTTATAGTTGCTTCCGAAGATAGTACAAGCATTGAGATAACACCTTCGGCTCCAACATTTAGAAATGGTATGGATGTACAAAACATAGTAATGAATAAAGGTGATACTTACTTAGTTCAAGCTGATATTATAAATGATTATCCATCAAATGTTTCACTTGATTTAACCGGTACACATATTCTTTCGGACAAACCGATTGCTGTTTTTGGTGGTCATCAGAGAGCAAATATACCTTATACTGATAGGTCATCTCGTGATTATTTACTATCACAAATGATACCATTAGAAGCTTGGGGTCGAGACGTATTCGTAGTTCCCTTTGCTGACCCTTCGAATATCGATAATAATACTTTCGATTTAACTAAAATTACTGCTAGTTATGATGACACCCAAATTTTCATTGGTGGTAATTATGAGACAACTATGAACAAAGGTGAGAACCTTGTTTTACCTATCGAAGGTCCGATGTATATTACGGGTGACAAACCAATAAGAGCTTGTATTTATAAGCGATCAACAACGGTAGAAAACAGTTCAGACACTGCTGAATTTACTAGTGATCCATTTATGGTACTTTATCCTCCGAAAAAGCAATTTTTAAAAGAGTATAATTTTCTAAATGTAGATGTTGAAGGCTATAATAGTCATTTCGTTAATATAGTCATATCTTCAGGTAACACAAACGAAATAATATTAGATGGTAAACCGCTTGTAGGGGATTTCAAACCAATTCCAAACTCTGGATTCGTCTATGCTAGTGTTGAAGTAGGTGCAGGTGCACATCAAATTTCAGCAGACACTTCTTTCGGTATATGCGTATATGGTTACGGAAAGACCAACTCTTATGGATACGTCGGAGGTATGGCACTTCGAATGCTTGATTGGACTCCACCTGAGTTCACTCAAAGCAAAACTAGTTGTACCTCGAAGTATTTAAAGATTACAGAAGAGTATCTGCAAGACACAGGTCTAGAATCTGTTGATATAACTAATGTTTCTAATTTGGACACATCTAATGTGGTGTCTGACCCTACTTTTTACAGTATTGATGTAGAGTTAATAGATAATTACAATGATGGTATAATAAATATAACCGCAACAGATAAATCTGGATCTATTGTTAGAGACAGCCTAATAGTAGAGGGGTTTACATTCACTTTGAGTGATAATAATGCGTTCCAATACACTACTATAGAAGACTCAACAATTTACAGAAGAAAAAGATGTATAGACGTAACTATTACAAACTATGGATTAGTGAAAAAAGATATATCGAATCTTAAACTTATAAATAATTCTGATTTTACTATCAAATCAGAATTTGACTCATTAGATGCGGGCGAATCAGTTACGATACAGGTATGTCTGGGTAGAACATTAGAACCCGGTTGGCATACAGATACTTTGGAACTTTCAAATGATTGCTTTTCAGAATTACTTGGCGAAGTTAGATTATATCAAATTCCTGACACTAACTTACCTCAGCTAACAACTGAAAATATTGATTGTGGTAAAGTTAGGATTAAGGCAAGGGAAGATTTTGAGACAGATTATGGTTTTGGAGATTATGAAATATTAAAGAAAGAAAACCTATATTTTACTAACTACTTGGATATAAATGAAATTATTGACTTAACTATGAGGTTAATAGACCCATTTCAAGATGGTATTTATGAAATTCTATTCACTGATTTGGCAGGAAATGACACTGTGCTCACTGGTATTGCCCAAGGGTTTACTGCAAACTTTGTGAGTGATTCAGAAGGTGATTTAATTTCCTTTAATATACATAATGTAGGTAGCTCGAAGTGTATGGATATTTTGATAGAAAATTATGGACTTTTACCAATTACACTAAATAGTATAGCACTTTCAGAAAAGCTGAATTTCTTTATTCCGCAATCGCAATTGCCTTTCACAATCCCAGCGGATACAGCATTGCCCTTCAAAATCTGCTTCTTTGGTGATGCACCAAGTGAAGAGTTGCTGACTGATGAGATAAAAATGTTATTCAATTGTAATGAGAAGAATATAGTACTAGACGGTGAAGCTAAAGAAATACTAATCAATGCGAATTCGAAATGTGAC
>JAUHXN010000071.1 GCA_030426865.1 bacterium
GCAAGACTTCCAGTATCAACTACATCTATTTGAAATTTACCTATTTTTAACATATTAATACTATTTTTTAGTTAGCAATACTATTTACACTAAACTACTGACATATCAACAATCTTGCAAATAGAATTGGAAATTTTGTCTAAGGTGCTTATTTTTGTTACTTGCACTTAATTAGAATATGAAAATTAATATTTAGGACTATTATACAATGGGTACTTTCGAACGAATAAGAACGCTATCACCTTGGATTTTGACAGCATTTGCTGTTGTGTTTATTTTATTTATGGCACTAGCTGATGCCAATTTAGGTGATATTACTTCAGCTCAAAACAATCCGCAGACTATGGCTATAGCTACTGTCAATGGTGATGAAATAAAATATCTTGAATATGAAAGAAATGTAACTCAGGAAATTGAAAACAGAAGACAACAAAATCCTGATGCTCCTACAGATGACAAGCAGATAAGAAATCAGATGTGGACTACTATGATTGATGGTCAGTTAGTTGATCAGCATTCAAAAAAAGTTGGTGCTTACGTAACAGATGAAGTAGTTGCTTATGAACTACTTAACAATCCTCCAGATTTCATGAAACAAAGATTTACTGATTCTGCAGGGAACTTCCAAAGCCAAACTTATATTGACCTATTGACTGATCCTCAAGCTTTCTATACACAAAGAGCTCCAGATATGGATCCTGCTGAAAAACAAAAAGCTTTAAAGCAGTTCAGAGATGAGATCAATATGATTACTGCTTACTTAAAAGATCAAAAACAGCAACAATTATTGACTAAAGCGGTTAATACATCTACTGGTATAGTATCTAAAACTTATGCTAGACAGACTTATATAGATGAAAATACTACTTCTGATGTAACGTTTATCCAACTTCCTGCTGCATCTGTTTCTGATGATGAGATTAAAATCACGGATGAAGAATTGAAAGCTTATTATGAAAAGAATAAAGCAAGATTCAAACAAGGCGCTACTAGAAAACTAAAGTATGCTTCTTTTCAGATTCAACCATCTGCTCAAGACACTGCTACTATAGTTAAAAAGCAAAACCTATTGAGTAGCTTGTTGAACTCTGCTACTGACTCAACTGCTAGAGATAGCGTTTTCTCTGAAAAGCTTAGAGATTTCAACGGTGAAAGTGTTGACTATACTATAGTAAATGACATAGAGCCAAGATTAGCACAATACGTTATGAATATGAACAAAGGTGATATCAAAGGCCCTATCAGAGCTTCTGATGGTACTTATTTTATTAGAATAGATGATGTAAGAAGCGGTACTAATAAAGTAGTAAAAGCAAGTCATATACTAATCAACTTTGATAATAATAAGGATAGTGCAAAAGCTGAAGCCAATAGAATATTAAAAGAAGCAAAATCAGGTAAGAACTTTGCTGAATTAGCATCTAAATATTCTAAAGACCCAGGAAGTGCTGCAAATGGTGGTGATTTAGGTTTCTTTGGTAAAGGTCAAATGGTCCCTGAATTCGAGAAAGCTGCATTCGGTGCTAACGTTGGCGATATTACAGGCCCTGTAGAAACATCTTTCGGTTATCATATTATTAAAGTAGATGATTCTAAATCACAAGAATACAAGTATTCTTTTATTAAGTTGACTCCTAAAGTTTCTGGAATAACTAAAAATCAAATTATTAGAGATGCCGTTTCTTTCAAAAAACAATTGGAAGAAGGTGAGAACATAGATTCATTAGCATCAAAATTAGGTGTTATGGTTCAAGAAACTGGTTCTATTGTAAAAAATACTCCAACTTTAACTAGCCAATACTTAACTGATTTGGCATTCAATGCTGAAAAAGGCGATGTATTAGAGCCATTAGAATTAGATAATTTTGGTTTTATTGTGGCAGTAGTATCTGACGTACAAAAGAAAGGCACTGCTCCATTTGAATCTGTTTCTGAAGATATTAGAGCAAGAGTTAGAAACCAAAAAGCTTTAGAAGTTCAAATGAAAAAAGCAAAAGAAATTTATAATAGTATAAAAGGTAGTGGTAGTCTTGCAGCAGCTGCAGAAGGTAACCCAACTTTAAATGTAAAGAATGCTAACAGAGTATCTAATAATGGAACTATCCCAGGTGGTGGAAGAGATTATTACTTTACAAATGCTGTTTCGAAAGCACCTCTTAATACTATTACAGAACCAATTATGGGGCAAAATTCTGTATATATAGCACAAGTAACTAATAGAAATCAACCTAGTAAAGATCAAATTGAACAAGCTTTACCTGAGTTTACTTCTCAGTTGAAGGCGAAGTATTCTAGAGAAGCATTCTACTTATGGTTAAATCAAGTTAAGAAAGATGCCGAGATAGAAGATTTCCGATACAAACAATATAAGAGTTACTAATAACTTAATATATGGCTCAGTTTTATGACTGAGCCATTTTTTTATGAAGTATAATTTCGAAGAACTAACAGAGCTTTCAAAATGCTCCTCAGATAAATTCAAAACTACATCTAACGAGGAAGCTTTTCTGTTTTGCAAAAAATTAGCACAAAGTCACTATGAGAACTTCCCCGTAGGTTCTATACTTATCCCTAAGTCTATTAGACATCATTTTTACTCTATTTACGCCTTCTCACGCTTAGCTGATGATATTGCAGATGAGAACTTGACTACTGTACCTAAAGAGAGATATAGACTGCTTGAGCAGCTAGAATCATCATTAGAATCTAGTCAAGAAAGTATCACAACGCCAATACTTAGAGCTGTTCTAAAAACTTGTGCTGAAACTAAAGTCGAGATAGTAGATTTAAAAAGATTAATAGTAGCTTTCAAAATGGATGTAAAGTTCGAGCAACCTAATGATTGGAATGATTTATATAACTATTGTTCATTCTCTGCTAATCCAATAGGAGAGATGTTACTTAAACTATTTGATGAAGCAAGTGAAGAAAATGTTTCTTTATCTGACGATATCTGTACTGCATTGCAATTAGTCAACTTTTGGCAAGATATAAGTAGAGATAGTATAAATAGAAGATATTATATACCTACTGATTTATTAAATAGGTTTGGTTTAGATTATAATGACTTGAGATCAAACCCGTTAAGATTGCAAGTTTGTTTAGACCAATTGTATCAAGAAACAGAAAAATTATTTGAAAATGGAAAAAAATTAGTCTATCTTGTTAAAAATAAACGTCTAAAAATGGAGTTAAGATTAATAATTAGCTCCGGAATACGTATTTTAGATAAATGTAAAAGTCTGAAAACAGAAATAACATTAAATAGACCTAGTTTAGGTAAATCAGATGCTTTTATAATATTAAAAAATGCATTCAAGTTATGATAGAAAGCGTTACAAAACAGAGATTAGCTCAATACGAGAATGAGACTTCAGTTACTGAAGTTAAATCAAATTTCTTGTATTCTTTTTCGCTATTGCCTTCTGCTGAAAAAGCTGCTATCAACTCACTTTATGCTTTCTGTAGCTATATAGATGATATTGTCGATAGTACTCCAAGTACATCAATAGAGGTAAAAAATCGAAAATTAAAGCGTTTAGATTGGTGGGAAAAAGAGATAGAGAAGATTTACAATAAGGAAAGAAAAAATATTCTTATTGCGCCTCTGAATGATTTATTCGATAAATTTAATATTCCCAAACAATACTTCGTTACTCTTATTGGTGGATGTAGAAGAGACCTATTTCAGAATAGATATTCTACTTTCGCAGAATTAAAAGATTATTGTTACTCAGTAGCTGGTGTTGTTGGTCTAATGAGTATTGAGATATTCGGATATAAATACGATGAAACTAAACAATATGCCGTTAATCTAGGGTATGCTTTGCAGCTTACGAATATACTTCGTGATGTAAAACATGACAAAGATAATGGCTATATCTATATACCGAAAGAAGATATGGATAGATTCGGGTACTCCGAAGAAGATTTGATAAAAGAAGTGTATAATGATAACTTTATCAATTTGATGGAGTTTCAAGTAAGTAGAGCCAAAAAATACTATCATGAGGCAAGAGCTTCTCTGAAATCAGAAGACAAAAATAATATGTTCCCAGCTCAAGTAATGGACGAAATATACTATAGATTACTTGAGAAAATAGAGCTGAACAATTATAATATATTTAAGAAAAAGATTAAAGTCTCTGTTATCCATAAGCTTATGATTGCGATAAAACACTGGCTAGCACTAAAATTATTTATCAATAGATTTAGTAAAAATAAAAATCTGTAAATCTTCCAAAAATATTTTATTTTTGTAAGACTTAATTTCTAATTAGAGGAAAAATGGAAACGACAGAATTCAAATTCAATGATGAAGAACTAAAAGAAGTTGAAAAGTATATTTCAAAATACCCAGATAAAAAAGCTGCTGTAATACCTGTATTATGGATGGCTCAAAGGAAATTTAGACACGTTCCTAAACCAATGATGGAATATATAGCAGAGCTATTAGACCAGACATATGCTCATATATACGGTGTAGTTACATTCTATACTATGTTTTCTCAAAAGCCTCGTGGTAAATACCATTTACAAGTTTGTACTAACGTCTCTTGTATGCTAAAACAAGGTGATAAAGTTTATCAAATGATATCTGAAAAATTAGATTTGAAGAATAATGAGGTAACTTCTGATGGACATTATTCGTTAGAAGAAGCGGAATGTATGGGTGCTTGTAGTGGTGCTCCTATGATGGCTATCAACGAAGATTTCCACGAAGACCTAGACATTAATAAAATAGATCAACTAATTGACTCTCTTAAGTGAAATTTATTAAAGATATAAGCGTATATAAATTAATTGCATTAGTATCAGCACTTATCTTTCTTGTTGATGGAATTATAGGCGATACATTAGCTTCATATCTTATTATTGATTCTATTCAAATGAAAGAAAATTTCCAATTATGGAGATTTGCTACTTTCCCACTAGCTTACATCAGCTATGCAAATGCTTTCCTTGGATTCTTTGCTTTTTTCTTTTTTGCTCCTAATTTAAGAACTCAACTTAATAGGGGTGTTTTAGATTTTTCTATTATACTTCACACATTTGCAATTGGGCTTATACTGTTTATGCTCAATATGAATTCTCCAAAGACAACCGTCATGGGGATTGAAGCTATTTCTGCTTACATTATTACAATGTATGTTCTGGTTAATAGAAAAAAAGATATTAGATATTTTAAATCTGTAAGACTTACTCGTATGGCGTTCCCTTTATTTTTACTGGCTGGATGGGCTATGCTATATTTAGTCGAAAACGGAAACATTCATTTTAATCAAAATATAATAGATCAGTCTCCTGCTGTATTAGGTATTGGTATTATAACTGGAATAGTTGGTTATTTTATGCTTAAGGAAGAAAAAGTCGACCTTAGTCATTTGCATGAATCACCTAGCTTTGGGATAAGAGAACTACGTGATTTAGAACCATCTCCTGCTTTGGTTGATACTTATATCAAAAATGAACAATCTACTACTTCTAAAAAGAAAAATAATTATATATTTTCAGAAGAAGACCCCGAGTCAAATGAAGAAATACTAAATAATATTCTCGAACACATAAATGAGAGTGGCTACGATTCTTTGCAAGAAGAAGAAAGAGCTTTCCTAAAAAAATATGCAAAATCAATCTAACGCTGCAGTAATTGAAGTCAATAATGTTAAAAAACAATTTGGCGATTACTTTGCGAACAACGATATCTCTTTAAAGGTACAAAGTGGAACTATTTTTGGTTTACTTGGTCCTAACGGTGCAGGTAAAACAACACTTATCCGAATGATAAATAATATATATATGCCTGATTCGGGTAGTATTACTATATTCGGAGAACCAGTAAGTGACGATACTCAAAACCAAGTTGCTTATCTTCCAGAGGAAAGAGGTCTTTACAAAAAACAGAAAGTGATTGATCAACTAATCTATTTTGCTCAACTTAAAGGTGTTGATAAGGCAGTAGCTAAGAAAAGAGCAGAACAATGGTTAATTAGATTTGATGCTGCTAGCTGGGCTAGCAAAAAAATTCAGGACTTGTCAAAGGGTATGGCACAAAAAGTTCAATTTATAAGTACTTTGCTTCATGATCCGAAATTATTAATACTAGATGAGCCATTCTCTGGCTTTGACCCTATTAATGCTGAAATGCTCAAAGAAGTAATACTTGAGTTAAAAGCACAAGGAAAAACGATTATACTTTCTACTCACGTAATGCATCAAGTAGAGCAGATGTGTGATGATATGTGCCTAATTAACAAAGGTAAAGCTATACTTCAAGGCAATGTAAGAGAGATAAAGAAAAGCTTTGGTCGTGATACTATTATGCTTGAATTCGAAGGCGACGCAGGGTTTATCATTGATAACCCAATGTTGAAAGTAGTTAACCAAACTGCTCATAGACTTGAGTTGAAAATAGTTGATTCGAATTTTGACTCTAAGTCATTTTTGAGTGAACTAAATCAAAAATTAGAAGTATATAAATATGAACTTGTTGAACCATCATTCCATGAGATATTTATTCAGTCAGTTAAAGGGAACGAGGTAGAAATTGGGTAAGTATGATAAAATAAAGACGATAATTGCTCACGAGTATATTTCGAAAGTTAAAACTAAAGGCTTTTTAATAGGCACAATATTAGGCCCTTTAGGTCTAGTTGCACTTATTGGAATAGTCGTATATATATCTATGAGCTTCGGAGACACTTCAAAGAAATTGGCAGTTGTTGATAATGAAGGTTCAATTTATACGGAATTGGTTAATAGAGATAGTTCCCTCTACTATAAATCTGATAAAAGTTTAGACGCCCTTAAAAAGGATTTACAAGATGAAAAAATCGATGGTTATGTAATCGTACCTGAGGATATTTTAGATAAAGGAACAGTTTCCGTTTACACTACTGGTGGCGGAGGATTAGGGTTAATTTCTTCTCTTGAAGATATATCTAATATTTATATACTATCAAATAAATCATCACTATTTTATCTCTCAATCTCTTTCTTTTACTTTTATTCTATAATTTTTTATATTTTTTTAAAACAATAAGCACTTTCTTTTAAATCCATATTTTAAAAATATCAAATAAAAATTAATAATGATTATTTTACCGTAGAACGATCTATTGATGGTGTAAACTGGGATTTTGTTAATGAAATTGATGGTGCAGGAAACTCTACTTCAATTAAAAATTACAAATCTCTAGATGAAAATCCCTATTCTGGAATTTCTTACTACAGATTAAAGCAAACCGATTTTAATGGTAATTTCGAATACTCTGACATAAAAGTAGTAATGATAGAACCGAATTCATCAGACCCAGTTGTTAGCATTTACCCTAACCCAACTAACAACATTATCACAATAAATGCACCATTAGAAGAGCTTAACAACTTAACAATTTTAAATTATTTGGGACAAGATGTGAGCCACTTAAGTAAGATAATTACAAACAGAGGTAATTCAATCGTGTTAAATTTAGAGAAGCTTTCTCAGGGAGTTTACATTATAAAAACTAAAAGAAACACAACAAAAATTCATAAATTATAAAAACTTGTTCTAATTAATTACAAGTTCTGATGTTGTAATCTTATTACTTTGCTGAAGAGCTCTATCAAGTAATATTATTTCATACCTAATGGTATCAGCTTGAGGTGTGTTTAAGTAAAGGTTTGGATGGTACAACAAATCAATCTCCATATCACCTTCTAAGGCATCGTTATTCTCATTTTCAATAAAAGGTATTCTTGTATGAAGATAGGTGGTATCATACTTAGCTTCAGATGTATTATAAGTAATCACTGGAGATTTTAAAACCCAAACTCCATTAACTTTTTCATAATAATCCACTAATAAATTAAACTCTCTATCCCCAGTGTTTTCATCTTGTTTTAACCCTAAATCTCCATCTCCATCATAAAATTCAAATTTTATAATGCTATAGGTATTATCTTGTGAAAGATATGCTTCTTTAAATGTAATAACAGGAGGCACTGGTGTAGGATCTTTTTTCTTACACCCAAAAACAGCAACACATACAATTAATATAATAGCTATTTTTACACCTGTTTTCATAAGTTAAAGTTACAAATAATTCTTTTTGAGTTTAATCAACAATATATTTAACATTAAAACTGAACAAAACTTCAATGATTTGGCAATTGAGGTTTTTAAGTTTCAATATGAAAATAATACAACCTATCAACAGTTTTGTAAATTGTTAAACATCATACCAAAACAAGTAACACAAATTGACCAAATACCTTTTTTACCAATTGCGTTTTTTAAATCTCACTCTATAAAAACAGGCGACTTTAAAGAAGAAGCTATTTTTTTAAGCAGTGGTACTACAGGGCAAAACCAAAGTAAACACTTTGTAAAAGACTTATCTGTTTATAAAAAAAGCTATACCAAAGCATTTGAACAATTTTATGGTAATGTTGAGGATTATTGTGTGCTGGCTTTATTACCATCATATTTAGAAAGAGAGGGTTCTTCATTAATTTACATGATGGATGATTTTATCAAAAAATCTAACCATCCAAAAAGTGGATTTTTCCTAAAAAATGAAGCATTTTTAATTGAAAACCTACAGTTTTTAACCAAAAACAGTCAAAAAACGATACTTTTTGGTGTTTCATTCGCATTGTTAGAATTAGCAGAAAAGTATAAAATTGATTTGAGCAATGTAGTAATTATGGAAACTGGAGGAATGAAAGGAAGAAGGGAGGAGTTGACCAGAGACGAATTACATAGTATTTATAAAAAGAGTTTTAATGTAGGAAGTATTCATTCAGAGTATGGCATGACAGAGCTACTTTCACAGGCATACAGTAAGGGAGAAGGAATTTTTGAAACACCAGCTTGGATGAAGATTATAATACGAGATGTTAATGATCCTTTTAACATTTTAAAACATAGTAAGACTGGGGGCATAAACGTAATAGATTTAGCCAACATACATTCTTGTAGCTTTATCGCAACACAAGATCTAGGTAAACAAAATGCTAAAGGGCAATTTGAAGTATTAGGTAGGTTTGATAACAGCGATATACGTGGTTGTAATTTGTTAATTAGTTAAGAAAAATAAATACTTTTGTTTGGAACAATTATTGTTATAAACGATTTTTTTAAATCTATATAAAATGAACACAAAAACTATAAACAAAGCGTTATTCATCTTATCTATTGGTGCTATAACTTTATTAAGTGCCTGCCAATCATTAACACCTTTCTCTAACTCAGTTAGAACAAAGTACAACTTAGATGAAGCTAAGTTGAAAAAAATGCAATTTTATATTTCTGATAATATTATGCTGCAAAGAGGCGAAAAAGCTTCTGATGCTCAAGAGTTAGATGCAGAAGGTAAATTAGTAATTTCTGAATCTGCAAGTTTAGACAACATTTCTGTTGATGCTAAAACACCTGGTGTTTGTGTAAAGGTAATAGATGGAAATAAAATTGCTGTTAGCTTTTTTGAATCTGATGACCAATACCTAGTTTTTGGAGATCCAAACAACAGAGGAAAGTATTACTTAATGGGTGCTGATTGGAAAAATGGAAAAGGTAAAATTAACTTTGGAGGTAAAACATACTACATTATGCCTGGTGGTGCAGGTGCTTACCTAAAATTTGAAATGAAAAAAGTAAAAGATTACAAAACCTCAAGTACAAAAGCTAAAGGTAGAAAAGTAAACTAGTAATTTTTCCGCTTTTAAAATAACTTATATCTTTATCCCGCTTTAATAGCGGGATATTTTTTTATATAAACTATGGAAACCCAACTAAAAGAAACAGTAAATTATCTTAAACAAAAAGGCGTTGACACCCCTGAAGTTGGAATTGTTTTAGGAACTGGATTAGGTGGTTTAGTATCTGAAATAAATATTATTGAGGAATTTCCTTACGATAAAATCCCTCATTTTCCTGTTTCTACGGTAGAATCGCACCATGGAAAATTAATTTACGGAACCATTGGCAATAAAAAAGTGTTGGTAATGCAAGGGCGCTTTCATTATTACGAAGGTTATAACATGAAAGAAATCACTTTTCCTATAAGAGTAATGAAGTTGATTGGGGTTAAAAACCTTTTAATTTCTAATGCTGCTGGAGCTGTAAATACAAACTACAAAAAAAGTACTTTAATGTTAATTACCGATCACATTAACATGTACCCAGACAATCCGTTAAGAGGAAAAAACAATGATGATTTTGGCCCTCGTTTTCCTGATATGAGTGAGCCTTATTCTCATCAATTAAATGATATGTTAAGAGCAATAGCCCAAGAAAAAAACATACAACTAAATGAGGGGGTATATGTTCCTGTGCCCGGCCCTAACCTAGAAACCAGAGCAGAATACCGTATGATTAGCATGTTGGGGGGAGATGCTGTTGGAATGAGTACAGTACCAGAGGTGATAGTTGCCAACCATATGAAATTACCTTGTTGCGCTATTTCTGTTTTAACTGATGAATGTGACCCAGATAATTTAGCACTAGTAGCATTATCGGAAATTTTAGAAGCTGCTGCTATTGCAGAGCCGCAATTAACTACACTTTATACAGAATTAATAAAACGTATTTAATGGACAGTAAACATCAAGAAAAACTTAGCTTATTACAAGATTTAATTGCCTTAAGTAAGGCTGATAACAATGTTTCTTTTATGGAAACACAATTTATTAATTCTGTTGCCATGACTATGGGTATTTCTGCCCAAGAATTACAACACATAAAAGATAACCCTATACCTTTTAACCCACAAAACAAAGAAATGGACCGTATTACCCAATTTTATCGTTTGTTGTTAT
>JAUHXN010000391.1 GCA_030426865.1 bacterium
TTTCGTTTCCAATGAAGAAGAGTATAATAAGCACAAAGAAGATATAGAAAAGGAAAAAGAAGTTAAGATAATGAAACGAATTCGTTGTAAAGGGTCTGCTATCGAGGCATGTGTAACACGCCATGGCACTATAGTTGCACCGCTTATGACCGAATTAGTAGGTTTTAAAGAGCTAACTCCGTACAAAGGTGGTTGGTGTGGAAACGAGATTTATCCTGATGCATTTACTCCAGATATAAGAGCTAAAGCAGCTGATTTTACAAAGAAATTTGGAAATCAGTTAAGAAAAGAAGGATATAAAGGTTATTTCGAACTAGATTTCTTAATTGATCAGGATAATGGTGAAATATATTTAGGTGAATTAAACCCACGTATAACTGGCGCTAGTTCTATTACAAATCACGCCGTATTCGCATTAGCTGATGCGCCATTGTTTATATTCCACATACTTGAGTGGATGAAGGTAGATTATAGAATAGATGTAGAAAAGATTAATGAAAGATGGGCTAGACAGAGAAATATAGATGAGTGGAGTCAGCTTATAATAAAACATACAGAAGATACTATCGAATATGTATATGAAGCCCCAAGCTCAGGTATTTATAAGATGTTTGATAATTGTCATATACAATTCGACAGAATGGATACACACAGAAGAGCAGTAGAATCTGATAAAGAAGCATTCTACTTACATATCTCAAAATCTGGCGATTACTTGTACGAAGGAGCTGATATGGGTATATTAGTATCAAGGGGTAGAATGATGACTAAAGACTTTAAGTTGAATCAACGAGCTAGAAAATGGATTGATGCAATACGTGCTCAATACACGACTAGATTAATCGAAGATAAAAGAATTGAGAAGCATTTGAAAGGTTCTTTGACTAAGTAATTGCTTTTTAAATTTTAATTTTATAAACCCTGCCATTGGTGGGGTTTACTTTTTTCTACCAATTAGTAGTATCGAATCATTTTCTTCAAATTCGTCATAATAATCTATATCAAGAATTTCGAATTGTGGTGAAAACACTTCTTTCAGATTAGCTTTTTCATGATAATTAACGAACATTCCTTTGAAATTTTCTGTACCTTCTCCTCTCCAAAAAGTATGGCAGACAATACCTTTATCGTTTAGTAATTCATATTGTCTATTAATACTAGCTATTAATTCTTCATCACTAAGATGATGAAGTACCTTGTTAGAATAAATACATTCAAATTTCTGAGTAGTATCTAAAGTAGTAGCATCAAGTCTTAGAAACTTCTCATTTGGATAAGATTCCCTAAGCTTAATTAAAAATTCTTCCGAAAAATCAGAACCGGTTACATTAAATCTTTTACTTAATATTTCCCAATCTGTACCAGGACCTGAACCGATTTCTAATATACTATCATCTTCTTTCAGATAAGGTGTAAGTTTATTAATTATCACTGCCCCATTTACATCTTCAGCCAACTTAATATATTCTTCAACTGACTCTTTGGTATGATAGTATTCGGATGACATTACCTAACCTCTTGACCACTCGATACTGTTTTCTCTGGTGTTACTAAGGCAAGAGAACCATCATCAGAGTTAACTGCTAATAGCATTCCTTCTGACTTTTCACCCATTAGTTTAGCTGGAGCTAAGTTCGCAACTACTACTACCGTCTTCCCTACTATCTCTTCAGCACTGTAATGTTGGCTTATACCAGCTATTATCTGACGAGTTTCTTCGCCTATTTGTACTTGTAGTTTTAGTAGTTTGTTCGATTTTTTTATCGGCTCGGCAGCAATAACAGTCGCCGTTTTTAGTTTCACTTTCATGAAATCATCGAACGTGATTTCCTTCACTTTTTCTTCCACAATTTCTTCCTCATTTTGAGCATTCTTATCACCCAATTTTGCTTTCTCCGCTTCCACGAAATCATCTTCTATTCTGCCGAATATTATTTGAGGTTGACGTACTTCTTGACCTTGATTTACAAGAGCTAGTGCCGCAGATGACCAAATATCTGTTAGCAATGTATCATCGCCAATAGTTATTTCCTCGCCCAATAGAGATTGGATATAGGCGGCAGAATAAGGGATTATAGGAGCAAATACAATAGAGAGAGAACGTACTAACTGACAACAAACGAACATAGTTTTAGCTGCTTGATTTTCATCAGCCTTTATAGATTTCCATGGCTCTTCGTCATTAAAG
>JAUHXN010000072.1 GCA_030426865.1 bacterium
CAGTGAATTATAGAATGATGACTGGCGAAGCACGTTAACTGCGAGCTAACAATTAAGGGTTAACAACGAATGTCTTAGTGCCGGTCAGCTCAGAATTGGCACAGGGAAATCCAACTATGGAATACAAAGATTACTATCAGTTATTGGGTGTGGCGCGTGACGCCAGCCAGGATGACATCAAAAAAGCCTATCGGCGTCTGGCGCGCAAATACCATCCGGATGTCAGCAAGGAAGCGGACGCTGAAGCGCGTTTTCAGAGTGTCCAGGAAGCGTATGAGGTGTTGAAAGATAAAGATAAAAGAGCTAAGTATGATAATCTCGGTAGTAGATATAATCAGCATCGACAATCGGGTGGTGTTAATAGCGATTTTGATTGGTCTGATTGGTTTTCTGGTCAACAAGGACAGCAACGTTATAGTAATGTTGGTGATGTATTCGGAGGTCAGTCTGGGGGTGGCGGTGTATCTGATTTCTTCGAAAGAATTTTCGGTGGAGGTGCAAGGGGGTATGGTCAAAGAACTAGTAGACCTAGACCTCAAAAAGGAAATGATTATAAGACTAATGTTTCTTTAACTTTAGAAGAGGCTTATAACGGTACATCTAAAAACTTAAAGATTAATAATGAAAGGATAAGTATTAATTTCAAACCTGGAATTGTAGATGGACATGAATTAAAATTATCGGGTAAAGGTGTAGAAGGTACAAATGGTGGACCTAGTGGAGATTTGTATATAAAAGTAAGTATAAAATTGCCAGAAGAAACAGAAAGAAATGGCGACAATTTGACTACTATCAAACAAATTCCCTTAACAAGTATGGTACTTGGTGGACAAGAGACAATAGATATTCTGGGGAATAGAATTAGTTTTAAATTAAAAGAAGGAACACCTTCAGGAAAGATTTTAAAATTTAGTGGATTAGGTTTCAAGAATTACAAAACATCTATAAGAGGAGATCTATATGTTAAATTATATCCTCAACTTCCTAATAAACTAACCAGTAAACAAAGAAAATTATTTGAAAGCTTAAAAGCACTGGAATAAATTATTTTACAAAGGCCAGTGCTTTACCATTTTCTCCATCCATGTAAATACTAACTTTACCATTTCTTTTGAAATGTTCAACATTGATTAACCTAACTACATTTTCATATTTTTCAGCATCATCTACAAATTGTGATAAACTATTAGGTGTATCGTTGAAGAATTTTTCATTAAATATTGTACCTTCCTGATCAGGATATAAAGGAAGATATTTAATATTTGCTTCTACTAGGTCTTGGAAAAAGTGTGTTCCGAAAGATAATTCTGGTACATAGTCTTTATTTTTTCTTGCTACTTCTATAAGCATAGCCGTATTATTAATATCAGAATAGTTTACAGATACTCCTAGCTGTATATCTCCTTTACTCCCCCATCTTCCTGGGCCAATTAGAATGAATCTTCTCTTCGGTAGGGACTGATTTAATCGACTTATTATTTTACCTATATTGAGCATATCATCATTAGTTTCAAGAGAAGAATATCCCTCTGAAGTCACATATACAACAAACCCAATATCATCAAACATCCCATTATTGATGTATTTATTACTACTGAATATTTTTGACTCTTCCGTTACATCCGGCGGAATAGTAATCTGACTTTCTGCACCAAATTGAGATTGAGGACGACACTGTAGTAGATATAACATATCTCCATCAGATGCAAATTCTATATCAACAGGACTTTGGTAAGCTTCTGATAGTTCTTTAAGTATTGCATTCATTTTTTCAATGAAAGTAGTATTCTTAACTAATCCATTGAAAGTTATTACAGAGTTCTCTTTAGTGAAATCTACGAATGAACTCACGGGGTCTATTAGAGTCTGTCCTCTAATAAATGAAACTATTTTTTCTATTGCAGGGTAGTTACCATTGCATTCTTTAATAACTTCTTCAAATTCAACCGATTCAAATTTACTTGTTTCTAAATTAATAACATCTACTTTATTCTGAGAATATCTAATAGTATCTTTTACTGTTTGATTAATTTTGATATCTGGAGATCCAGGTGAAATTAGCTTAGGATAATCATCTATTGTTCTATCGACTGCCCTTGTACCTAAACCAGCTACTAATCTAATTACTCCATCTTCCCTATTTATTCTACTTGACCATCTAAATTCATTATGACTCATAGCAACACCAGCGTAAGCAGGCAAGAAGTATTTCCCTAATTTATTACCAACAACTTCTTGGATTAATACCCCCATCTCTTCTCTAAAATCGAGTAACTCCTTTTCTTTTCTATACTGAATTGGGTCTGGGCCCAAAGTACTAGCATAAACCTCCGCTATTGCATTTGTAAGTGCACTTAGTCTATCTTCTTTAGTTCCAACATTTGATATAAAAAGTGACTTATATTTTCCAGTAAATGCTGCTTCAAAGCTATCTTCTAACAAAGAAGAAGACCTTATAACTATTGGCTTACCTTCTAAATCATCAAGAATAATATTGAATGCATTTATAGCTTCAGGTGTAAATTTTGAGTTTTTAAATATGTATTCAATAAAGGAAAATTCTAGATTAATATGATCAAGTGTTTGATATTTAACATAATTAAACTCATCTAGTGCATTATAATTAATAAACTCTAAAATTCCATCTGAAGTAAGGAACCAACTCTTTGGAGTTCTTACATCCTCTAATATTGGTATTTTTTGTTTTTTTACATTTAGAATCTGTTCAGCTAAAATCATTCCAGCACTTTTACCACCTACTTTGCCATATCCGTATGCTGGTCCTAAAAATCTTTCAAAGATTTTCTCTATAGCCATTAGTGTAATATAATGTTTAGCAATATTTATGTATCTCAGGTTTTCGCTTAGAAATCTGTAAATAATTGCAACTCTAACTCCTATTCTCTCATCAACACTTGTGAATTCTTTACTTCCGCCGTGTTGGAAATATGTTTTTAATGCCTCTATAACATCAACTAAAGGGGCTTGTCTTTTTTCTAACACCCTTGATAAATTTGATAATTTTTCTTTATGTAACCACTGAGTTATCTGCTGCGTTAATTCATCATCTGGAATATATTTATCAGCTATATCAAAAACTTTTTTTATTATCTCTCTTGGAATTAGTGGATTTCCTTTGGGCTTTGGCCAGTTTGGTCCAACTGCTTGCGAGTGATTATCATCAGAAAGTGTAGGGTTCAATTCCTCTATTAAAAAATATATCTCTGGTATTTTCATTCTTTCTAGATGAATAATCATCTTTCTACACAACTTATAAAGTATTGAATTATCTTGATAAACAAGATGATCTAATATTATCTTCCACTCAGGTTTAGTGGGAAATACTCTTTCTTTTTTCTCTTTCATATTAGTTCTTCACTTTTAAATAGACCTATTATTTTATACATCTATTATCATTTCGTAAATTTGAGAATATATAATAAGAAAATTTAAGGAAAATATGAAAACTAGAATAGAAAAAGATACAATGGGTGAAATAGAAGTTCCATCAAATGCATATTATGGTGCTCAATCAGCTAGATCTTTGATACATTTTGATATTGGCATAGAGACTATGCCACGAGAATTGATAAGAGCAATGGGTATTCTAAAAAAAGGCGCTGCTCAGACGAATACTGAACTTGGATTAATGGAGCAGTCGAAATTAGATTTGATAAGTCAAGCAGCAGATGAAGTAATCTCTGGTGAATTAGATGCTCATTTCCCTTTATCAATATGGCAAACTGGTTCAGGAACCCAATCAAATATGAATTCTAACGAAGTTATTGCTAATAGAGCAATCGAATTAGCTGGAGGCGAATTAGGTAGTAAAACTCCAATTCATCCAAATGATGATGTTAATAAATCTCAAAGTTCGAACGATACTTTTCCAACAGCTATGCATATTGCTGCAGCTGAACAACTTAATAATTACTTACTACCTGCATTAGCAGAGTTGAGAGTAACACTTAATAATAAAGCCTTAGAGTTTAAAGATATTATCAAATCGGGTCGTACACATCTAATGGATGCAACTCCTTTAACTTTAGGTCAAGAGTTTTCTGGATATGTTCAACAATTAGATAAAGCTATTGAACGAATTAGCTTAGTTTTACCAGGGCTATATGAATTATCACTAGGTGGTACTGCCGTTGGTACTGGACTAAATTCGCACCCTGACTTTGCTGTAAAATCAGCAGAGAATATTGCTAAAATAACAGGCTTACCTTTCGTAACAGCACCAAATAAATTTGAATCATCATCTGCACACGACGCAATTGTATTTGCTCATGGTGCATTAAAAACACTTGCCGCTTCTCTAATGAAAATCGCAAATGACATAAGATGGATGGCTTCTGGGCCACGTGTTGGATTAGGTGAAATATTTATACCAGAAAATGAGCCAGGTTCATCTATTATGCCAGGTAAAGTAAACCCAACACAATCTGAAGCTATGACTATGGTTGCTGTTCAAGTTATGGGGAATGATGCAGCTATAAACTTTGGTGGAAGTCAAGGTAACTTTGAACTTAATGTATTTAAACCAGTTATGATTTATAATTTCTTGCAAAGTACTAGACTATTAGCTGATACATGTAGAATGTTCAATGTTCATTGTGCTGTTGGTATAGAACCAAATAGAGAAAAACTTGAAGAATATGTAAATAAATCATTAATGCTTGTAACAGCTCTTAATCCACATATAGGATATGACAAAGCAGCTAAGATAGCTAAAAATGCTCATCAGAAAGGAATTACTTTGAAAGAATCAGCACTTGAATTAGAAATACTAACAAGTGAAGAATTCGACAAATATGTAAAACCTGAAGATATGTTAGCACCTAGTATTTAGTTTCATGAAATTGTGATTTATGCCCGCATAGTAGCGGGCTTTTTTTTATGCAAATACAAAATAACCATAGCTTAAAGAATTTTAATACTTTTGGAATAGATGCCAAATGTAAGCGATTAATAATACTCGAGTCTGAAGATGACATTGTTGATTACTTTGATAATCAGAATAATGGTACACCTTTTCTATTATTAGGTGGCGGCTCTAATCTATTAATCAAGAATGATTTGGATTGCGATGTTTTAACACCAGCTATGAAAGGAATTAAAGTAATCAATGATGATGAAGACTCTATTACTTTAGAAGTAAAGGCTGGGGAAAATTGGCATAAATTTGTTGAATTTCTTGTTAATAATAATTATTTCGGATTTGAGAATCTAGCCCTTATTCCTGGAAATGTTGGGACTGCACCTATACAAAACATAGGGGCTTATGGGGTTGAGCAAGAAGAGCACTTTATTAGCTTAAGAGGATATAATATTGAATCTAAGCAATTCGAGATATATACTAAAGAAGAAAGTAAATTTGGATATAGAAACTCAATTTTCAAGTTCAAACTAAAAGGGAAGTTTATAATCACTTCTGTGACATACAAACTTAGCAAAACATATACCCCAAATCTTAGTTATTCTGAATTAGAGAACTACTTAACTCAAAGAACGTTAGAAGCAACAGCTAAGAATGTTTTTGATTCTGTCATTTATATAAGATCAAATAAGCTACCCTCCCCTAGTGAACTTGGTAATTCTGGTTCATTCTTCAAAAACCCAATCATCACTCAAATCGATTTCAATAGAATATTATCTGAATATTCTGATTTAAGAGGATTCCCACAAAATGATGGTACTATTAAAATCTCTGCTGGTTGGTTAATAGAAAAGGCTGGTTTAAAGGGATACAGAGTTGGTGATGCTGCAGTGTATGACAAACACGCTCTAATATTAGTTAACTATGGAAATGCCACTGGGCATGATATATGGCATATAGCAGAACATGTTATAGAAACAGTATTCAAAAAATTCCAAGTTAGACTCGAACCAGAAGTAAATATAGTGGAATGAGTTTCACTCCCAAGGTCCTTCTCGTGTTATATTTACAAATCTATTTCCATCTAATCGAAATAAACCTAATAAGCCTCCACACCAAATTCTATCTTTACTATCTTCGAATATTGACATAATAGCATGACTTAGTAATCCTTCTTCCTTAGTATAATTGGTAAGTCTATTTCCATCATACATATATACTCCTTCATGCTTAACTGAAATCCAAATATTCCCTTTACTGTCTTCTAAAATATCCCAAACTTCTTTTTCGTTAAACTCATTCAATTCCTCAATATTTTTAAATGATTTTCCATCATAAAAGCAGATTCCATTTCGCGATGTTACAAACCATATATTACCAATTCTATCTTCTATTATCTTATTTACAAAGTTATTACAAAGACCATCAGTTTCAGTGATATTTGTGAGACTTTCACCATCATATTTGTATGCACCGCCATTTGTACCAAACCACAAATTACCCTTGCTATCACTAAAAATACTATGTATTATCTTTGTACTAGATATGCCTTTTGAAGAATCTCGCTGTGATTCTGGTAATTCAAATTTTGTGAAACTTTTACCATCAAAACTACATGTACCATAGGTTGTGCCAATCCACACTATTCCCTTTTTATCAATTCCTATTTTCCATACGTCATCACTTATCAATCCATCCTTCTCATTATAGTTTGTAAATTTATGACCATTATATTTACTAATTCCACCTGTATGACCGAACCATAAATTACCTTTCTGATCCTCAGCAATCTCCTTTATAGTAACTCCTTGACCGAATTGATTCTTTATATCATCGAAGAATTCTAAATTCTTTCCATCATATCGAAATGGACCATCTTCTGTACCAAACCACAAATTACCTTTACTATCTTCAAATATATCCCTTACTACACCACCAACTTGTCTCTCTATGAAAGGGTTTGGGCGTATATGAGCTCTTTCGATCCAGTATGAATCAGGATGTTCAGTAGTTGAGTTGTTCTGAGATAAAGCTTGATTTGATAAAATCAAACTTAAAACTAAAATAAAGATGATTTTTGAATAGATATTATTCGAATTGGTATAGTCAGGCTTCATATTTTTCTCGTTATTGATAATATATTCAATTACGAGAAAACATTAAAATAGTTTACTTACAAAAAAACCGACTACATTATGTGCAATCGGTTTCTAGTTTTTTGCATATATTAAAAGCTGATTAAACTACCGCATCAGCTTCTTCTAAAAATAAATCAGCTATTCTCTCCGCGTTCAAACCAGAGAAAATACTATTGATATTTTTTACCAAATCATCTGTATTTATTTCTGATAATACTTTTTGGGCATCTTGCATTGTCTCTACTGTCGGAGCAGAACTATAACTTAGTGGCGAAGTATCATCATTTGATTGAATACTATTCTCCAATTTATTCAGACCACTTTTCAGAATTTCAGAAGACCAATCAGCTTTGTCAAGAGGTTTGTTAATATTCGATTTACTCGTATCATCGGATTTTACTAGTGTTTCCACAAGAAACGGATCATACTTTACGTTGGCTTCAGTTGTTATTTTAGTGATATTCATTGTTTTGCTCCTAAGATAATTTGTTATTCTATATCTATTAGTAGCAAATCCGTGCCAATTACTTTAGAATGTTTTCCACTTTAGCTCTAGCCATCTGCTTATGTTCATCTTTTATATATACAATTACAGTTGCTATAGCAGCTGCTAAAACTGACAAATCATCCGTATAACCAGCCACTGGAATTATATCTGGTATAGCATCTAATGGGAAAACAAAATATCCTAGGGCACCGAAAATAACAGACTTCGCCCACTTGGGAGTTGCTTCATCTTTAGCAGCATAATAAAGCACAAGCGCTTTCTCAATTAGTCCAACACTTGTTAATCGAACGACTTTGAAAAGCTTTTTCCAAAACTTACTTTCGTTATACTGATCTTCATATATAGTTATATTACTCAAATTTGCTCACAATATTAGTTATTTTTAGTTGTTTGTTTTAATTTACGAAATTATTTTGAAATAAAAATTGATAGTATATGACGAGAAGTTATATTAGAATTTTTATTATAATTCTCTTATGCAGCATTTATAATACCAACGCACAAACTACTATAGATACGAATGCACTGAAACCAAAGTTCGGTGTATATGGTCAATATGGTTTGGCTTTTCATTTTGCAGATTTTGCGAAGCTCCCAAATACACAGAGTTGTTGCGGTGGTTTTTCAACCGAGATAGGTCCAACGTTTGGTGGTGGTCTTGTCGTGGATATTCCTATCGACTATGATTATATAATTGATCTTCGTGCTGGTTTCAGCCAAGTTACAGGTAATTTTTACTCTGAGATTAATACAGATGTTTTAGTTGATGGTAACTTGCAACAAGGGGTATTCTCTTATAATCTAAATTCTAATGTTTCTAAAATTGATTTCGATGCTTTGCTTTCTTATAGAATAGCAGAGAATGTATTCCTAAATGGAGGTCCGAGTTTTGGATTACTCCTTTCATCAGATTATAAGCAATGGGAACAAATAGAACAACCATCTGACAGAGGTGTCTTCCCAGGTGAAGGAAGAGTGAGAAATCAATATGAAGGTGAAATTCAAAATCTGAGTAGTTTGATATTCGGATTGACTGTAGGTATAGATTATCAACTTCCACTAAATAAAAAAAATTCACTATTCTTAGTACCGGGATTATATTACTCTCATAAATTCAATAATATAGTTAGTGATTTGGCTTGGAATATTGGTGAACTAAAAGCTGGAGTAGCTGTTAAATATAGAACACCTCCTGCTCCACCACCACCTCCACCGCCACCGGCAAATCCAATTATGCCTGATTCGCTTCCTTTACCGATTAATCCACCTGCACTAAAAGTTTTTGTAGATGCAGTTTCTGTAGATTCGAATGGAAGAATAAATAAGGAACCAAAAGTTCAAATAGAAGATTTCGTCTCAATAAATATGAGACCACTGCTTAATTATGTTTTCTTTGATGATAGTTCTTCAACAATTCCTAGAAGATATAATCAATTAGCAAAGAATGAAGCAATAACTTTCGACACAGATAATCTAAAGGGTAAGAACGCTATAGAAACTTACTATGATGTTATGAATATCGTAGGAAATAGAATGAAAGAAAACTTAAGTGCAAAAATTACTTTAGTTGGATGTAATTCTAATATAGGTCCTGAATTAGACAACAAATCACTTTCAAACGATCGAGCTATGTCTGTTAAAAATTACCTCACTAATGTTTGGGGTATAGAACCAAATAGAATTGATGTTCAAGCTAGAAACTTACCTATAGAAGCTTCTAAATCAGATACTCTACCTGGACAAGAAGAAAACAGAAGAGTTGAAATATTATCTAGTGATGAGTCGATAATCAAACCAGTTATGACTACAGATACACTAAGAGTTCTTTCTGATACTGATATTAAGTTCTTAGCAGACGTCGATTCAGAAGTAGGTATAAATGAATGGGTATTTGAAGCAAAACAAGATAATAATATACTATTCCAAAAAATTGGAACTGGTCAACCAGATGCAGAATTACTTTGGGATTTAAGGAATGATAAAAAGAATATGCCTAGATCTGCTTCACCAATTGAATACAAACTATCAGTTATGGATTCAGTTGGTCAAAGAGGATTTGCAGAAAAGTCCTTACCTATAAACAAACTTACTGTGAATACTAAAAGAGAGAATAGGACTGATGACAAAGAATTTGAGTATTATAGTTTGATTTTATTCTCTTATGGTAAATCAAGTCTTGAACAAGAACACAGAGAAGTTGTTGACTTTGTTAAAAATAGAATAACAGATAAAGCTAAAGTTTATGTATATGGTTATTCTGATAGTATGGGTGAAGAAGATATAAATAAAAAAATATCAGAAAGAAGAGCAAAATCAGTAGCTAATAGACTTAGACTTCGAGACGCTGAAGTCAAAGGTCTAGGTGAGGAAAGGTTGTTGTACGACAATGATTTACCTGAAGGAAGATTTTATTGCCGAACTGTACAAATAACTGTGGAAACTCCTGTAAAAGATATATAATAGCAAATGGCTAAAGCAAAAAAGAAATTAACAGAACAGCAAAAGTACATTTTATGGATGATGGCTTTTGCTGTTTTTACTATTATACTTTGGCGTGTACCATTTGGAATGTTAGTCCTCTACCCTTTTACAATCTTATCTACTTGGTTCCATGAAATGGCTCACGGAATTATGGCTTTAATATTAGGAGGTAGCTTTCACCAACTCGAAATATATGCAGATGGATCTGGCTTGGCTATGTGGAGTGGAAACCTATTCCTAGGTAATGTAGGGAAAGCCATTGTTGCAGCAGCAGGGCCACTAGGACCTACAGTAGCAGGTGCCATACTTATTATTCTTTCTAAGAAAGAAAAACACATTAAAAAAATATTATTTACATTTAGTGGTATTTTAGCTTTTTCAGTTATTTATTGGATTAGATCCGTTTATGGAATTCCTGTAATACTAACTTTTGCTGTACTTATTTTTTTTGCCGCCCTCAACCTGCAAGCAAAAAATCAAAAACTATTATTAATATTCATAGGTATCCAAGCTTTCTTAAGTATATATCTTAGTATTGGATATTTGATGAGTCAAGAAGCCTTCATTGATAACGATTTCCATATCTCAGATACTGGAGTTATTGCTCAAAACCTATTCTTTCCTTATTGGATTTGGGGTGGTATAATCATATTTATTTCTATTTTTACTATGATACAATCCATATTGTACGTTTATAAAAAATAATAAGTTTGATATAAATTATACTCTGAC
>JAUHXN010000392.1 GCA_030426865.1 bacterium
TGCAGGATAAGTGGTTAACATCTAATCAATATAACAAAGGTACTAATGATGAACGGATCAAACGATTAGAAAGGTTAGTTGATTTTAACAACCGCTTAGTAAAAGCATTTAATAAAGCAGGTATACCTATTGTATCTGGAACTGATGCAGGTAATTCAGGAGTTATATGGGGATATTCTCTTCATGATGAGATTGAAAATCTAACTCTTGCTGGATTAACTAATGAAGAAGCACTTGTTTCTTCTACAAGATTATCCGCTTCTTGGTTAGGAATAGAAGATATAATTGGAACAGTTGAAGAAGGTAAATTTGCAGATTTATTATTACTTGATGCCAATCCTTTAAATGATATTAGAAATACAAGAGCGATTTCAGGAGTATTTGTTAATGGAAAATGGATAGATAAAGAAGAAATAAAACAAATGATGATGAAAGTAAAGAAATGGAATGATTCGAATTTAAATAAATACAAATGGAAGGATAGAAAAAGTTTTTAAATAATGTATAAATGGAATATTAAGTAATGGTTAGATTAGCAAATCTTGGTGATTTAGACGTAATTTATAGCTTTATATGTGAGTTGGAAGAATGCGAAATTGAACTAGAAAAGTTTACAAGGGCGTATCACTTGAACTTATTCAATATTGACAATATTTATCTTGTTGCTGAATATGAAGATGAAGTAATCGGTTTTTTAAGTTGCCATACCCAATTATTACTTCATCATGGCGGAGAAACTATAGGAGAAATACAAGAAATGTATGTTGATATCAATCATAGAAACTTAGGTGTAGGAAAGCTACTTTTAGATGAACTAAAAGTAATTGCTTTAACGAAAAACATAATCCAAATAGAAGTAACTTCTAATAATCTTAGAGAAAGTACTCACAGATTCTATATTAGAGAAAATTTCAAAGAAACACATAAGAAGTTTGTATTTAAAAAATACTAAAAGTCTGTTAGTTTATAATCAACTATTAAGAAGAGGTGCTTATCATAAATGTAGAAGAAATCTGTATTTGATCTGATATTCAGTAACATTTCATACTTAAGAACTTCTAAAATTGTCATCTCTTATATTAATTCATCTGAAAGAATTTAACTACTAGATTTGTATCAACCCAAAGTTCGATTTTCTATTAATCTCTTTAGATTTTGCTTATATTGTCTTCCTATCGGTAACTCTTTTCCACTTTGTAGCTTTATAGAATTAGTTTTTATCCTTAAAATTTTTGTTTTATTGACAATATATGATTTATGTATTCGGATAAAATCGGAATACTTAGACTCTAATTCTTTTAAATTTTCTCTTGTAAGCAATTTTCTGTCATCAAAATATATTTCAACATAATCCCCTTGCCCTTGAATAAAATAAACTGAATCTAGTTTCAGAGAAAAATATTCATGACCTAAGTTAACATAAATGATATCATCTAGTTCATTATTTAATTTATAACTAATGGATTTGTACTTTTTAATTGCATCATAGAATCTTGGGAATGAGATTGGCTTCATCAAATAATCTAAAACACCAAAGTCATAACTTTTTAGGGCGTACTCATTGTATGCCGTAGTCAATATTATTTTAGTTTCAATACCAACTATTTTAATCAAATCAAACCCTTCTAATTCAGGCATTATCAAGAAATATCAAATCAATCTTATTATTATTTAAGTATTTGATTGCTAAAGTCGGAGAAGTAAACGTAGTTAATAGATGAATATCATTAAGTTGTTGACAATATTTAACGATTATATCTAATGCTAATGGTTCATCGTCAATGGCTATTGCTCTTATCATAGTTTTGAAATATTTAGTTGTACGGAATATAAATTCGATTCTTCTTTAATATCTAAATCATAGTATTTGTTATAAATTAATGATAATCTACGTTTTACATTTTCAATTCCTATTCCACTTGATTCATCTTTGTTGTTTTGATTTATTTTATTGTCTATTCGGAAAAACATTTCTTTTCCTATTAACTCTATAATTATTCTTATAGACCCATTTTCGGTTATGTCGCCATGTTTGAATGCATTCTCTATAAATGGAATTAAAAGAAGTGGAGGTATATTTACATTCTTATAATCACCTATTACTTCGAATCGAATAATATCTGGATTAGTTAATCTAATTTTTTGTAATTCTATGAAATCATTGATATAAG
>JAUHXN010000393.1 GCA_030426865.1 bacterium
CTCTCTTCATATTCCAATCATCTTTTCTGTCGAGGGCGGGATGGTGTCATCGTACCCTGTTATCTCGCGTATCATTAATTTCTGAATTTTCCTTTCTATGAATTAGTACTCGTTCATGTATTTTATGAATTATATATTTTGACCAGATTCGCCAGTAAAAGGCGGGTCTAATTCTATGATAATACCAAGTTGTTCCAGTCAATTCGACATTGCCATTTTCTAGTTGAGTTAATTCGAATTGGCCTCTTGTTGAAGTGAAGTAATCATGCAAGTGTGGAGCATTGACATCCCAAATACTAATTTCTGTCATCGGTAGAGGCTGTTCGTCGACATCAAACGCAAGTACTTCATTTTCCTTCCAGATAGTAATTGGTTCCACGAAATCTCCGGTATTGAAATTACAGTATCTGATTGCCCCCACACCCTTTCCAGCAATAGTGGCCTCGATAGGATATGAAATTCCAACTTTGAAAATGAATTCGTCAGGTTCTCTCAGTTTTGGGAACTCAATAACGTTCTTCCATACAGTTTGAACATCTGCCGTGATCGTTACTGTTGTTTTTATCTGTTCAATTTGTGGAGTCAATGTGCCCTCAAAGAATCCCATGAGCGGAATGCTGCATAAGAGTATAATTATAGATTTCGGAGCAAGATCTGTTCTTCGTTCATTTATATATTTCCCGATGAATACTCCCAGTAATGTTAGTAGAAGAGCAAAAGGTAGGGACATTGCAATACAAACCAATCCTTCGATAGCAAAAACTAAAAGGCCCAGGACTAATAGAATAATCGATACATAAGCAACTATGACAGCCTGCCTATTTTGCACCTTTAGTTCATATCCAAGTATTACACTAGAATTAAGGCCGATAAGCAGAGGAATCATTATGAATAAGACAATTCCATATTCCCCGATTCCATAAATTGCCCAAATTGTAAGTGGGACAGAAAGAAGTAGATTAACTGCAACAGCAATTAGTTTCCTTCTTCTAAGGTCTTCCGTTAATATATTTTGGAGTCTACTCATTTGGATCTATGCGAGATAACGTCCCAGCCGTACCCGACGGCCATCCCGTTAGGGTGGCTGGCGTGGTCACGGCTTGTTATCGGTCGGCTTTTATTTCATTCGTTCTATCTTATATAGTGAGTTTGAAATTCTCTCACTAAATTCCTTATCTATTTTTTCGTATTCAAAGAAACCTTCTACTAATTTAATTTTGTTTGACTGAGCCCATTTTTTGAAAATTTCAATTTCTTCATTTGAAAGAGTCTCAAATGATTTGCTCTTTTCTACTAATTCATAATAGTGATATTCAATGAATTCTATATAGTTTTTGAATCACTGGCTTTGAATATCTACATTCCAGCTATTTATCATTGAATTTAAATCCTTTAGATACTTATGAAGTTCAATTAGTAGTTCTTTATCAAAACCTCTGGCGTTATTTATATCATATTTCCACCAAGCGCTGAGAAAATCGAATATTGACTCTTGTTCTCTTTTGTCCCATTGGGTCCAAATTCCGTATTCTAATTTACCAAGTGTTACGAATGTATCCACAAATAATTTGCGCTTGGCGGTTAATTCGAATATTCGGGGAAGATAATGCTTATAGTCACTCAAATCTCCCCAAGTGGTCATTGCTTTGAATGCATACCTGGATATGTCTTCACCTTCAAGTTCTCTAAGCTGCTTTATATGAAGCGTTGATTTGTCTGAATCTGCGACACAGCAAGGACATCCTTCAATGGTTGACTTGAAAGTGTATTTTGAAAAAGTTGCGTATAACTTCTCTTTTGCTATTTCAAATTCGTTACTCATTTAGTTCCAAAAAATATAAAACAAGATCAATCCAAACAAAGCAATTGGCCACAAATAGAACACTATACAGATCTTATTATTCCTATTATATAGTTTATTAGCAATTAATGTGTTCACAATTAGATAGATTGGATAGGCATTGATTCCGTAAAATGAGAAATATTGATGTGTTTTGTTTACACTTGGATCATCAAATATGAACATTGAGCCATAAAAGAAAAGAGGCCATAGTAAAATTGGCAACAAACTAATTAAGGCAAGTATCCACTTTGGAAACTTACTTTCTTCTATGTTAATCTCATCTTTCATTTTCGCTGACCGATAACGGTTTTGTGCATGCAC
>JAUHXN010000394.1 GCA_030426865.1 bacterium
CAGAAGATTGGGCTTCTTTAGATAGTTATCAATGTGCAGATTTTGCTTTTAATAAATATTTTAATGATGCTACAAGAGATACAACAGAATGGGAGTCGATTTGGCCATCAAATGGTGGAATCTGTACTGATACCAGAGATATGACAAGAACTCCAAGTTTCGCAAACTCATTTGGAAATGGTACAGCTGGTAATGTATTTACTGATGTAGATAATATTACTAAATCATGGGGTTCCACAAAGACATTATCTAATAATGCTCTTTTACTTGGAGATTTCGTTTTAGGAAATCAGAACGGGAAAGCTCAGTTTATTACTTTCTATTCTAGACAATCAGGAAATTGGACTGATCCAAACACTTGGTCGACTGTTGGTCACTTAAGCAATATAAATGTTGCTGATACTATATCACCTACTATTAATTTTAGAAAATTCCCTATTCGTCAATATGATAATGTATTAATTGATTCGAGTCATAAAGTAACTCTTAATGCGTCAATTGGAATGGGTGAATATACTGCGAATGGTACACCTGCTAGATATTTAGCTAAAGTAGGTCCAAACGTATTAGTAAAACCGAAAGGTATATTAGACTTTGATATCTTTGATCTTCGTGGTAACTCTTTCAAAGCGGAAAGTGGATCTACTCTAATTATTGGATCGTCCGAAGGCGTTAATCAGACTTCTCCCGTTTCTGTAAGAGGACTAGGCAACCTTAAAGGTTTTGCTAGAGCTATAGTAGATAGTGTTAATCTTATTTATACGGCAAAAGGTATTCTTCCTGATAATCCTAATAGAAGTTTCCCTTATTACCATAACTATTGTACTATCAATATGGGTGATAATGCGAGATATATTCGAAGGGTTACTGTGCGTCAAGGTGCTACAACAATTATGAATAATAACACTGGTGATAGTTTAATTAATATTCTGTCGTTCCATGATTATGTTGCAGAGTTAACAGCAGGACAAACATATACACTAGAAGTAGAAAAAGAAAGCACAACTAATACAAGATATTTAAGGGCATTTATAGATTGGAATAGAGATGGAGATTGGGTTGATGCAGGAGAGACAATTGCTAATCAAAATTTCCCTAATAACTCTACTACCACAAATGTAAACTTTACTGTACCTGCTACTACTCCTGAGGGATCAACTCAAATGAGAGTTATTTATAGATCCAATAGTACTAATACTGACCCTTGTACTAATAGTAATGGAGAAGCTGAAGATTATACAATTGTAGTTCGTAATCCAAATACAAATATTTCTCAGAATATGGGGAATTTAGTTCCCAATACTATTAAGTCATTAACTATCCGTAGCCCAAGACCTACTAGTCAAGTCAATGTTTCTCAAGCTTTGAATATTGTGGATTCTTTAAAGTTTACTAGCGGTGTTCTTAATGCTAATGGAAACAATATTACGTTAAGTGGTGATATTATAGCAGATACTTTGAATCCATTTAATCAAGGTGCTGCTCTATTAACTCTAAATAAAGGTAAAAGTCAAAATATTCGAGGCACTAGGCCAATTTCACTTGGCGCTGTTACAATCAATAAAGATTCTAATAATGTTTTTATTAAAACAAATACTACTTTTGCAAGTAATACAGTAGTTACTTCACAAACGCTTATCAACGTTAGAGATAGCGATACTCTTACATTTGGCAATGCTTCTACATTAACTGCTGGTACTGGTGGATTTGGATTAACTAGAATGATAAAAGTTTCTGGTACTCCTACTCTATCTGGAGTTGTAAGAAAGCAGTTTAACAATGCTGCCGGAAACCAATCATTTACATATCCAATTGGAACAGATACTCTATATAACCCTGGTTTTATTACAATTAATGGTGCTTATACAGGTATTCCTGCTATCTCAGTTCAACTCAATAATGCAAAACATCCTGCTAGAAGAAACGTATGTCGGGACATGTGACTGGTTAATCGCATTTCAAGTTGTGTTGTAGATAAAAAGGTTTACTGATCGACAAGGACGGCGAATTTCTGGAAGAACTGAATCGCGGTTTGCGAGTATTTGAAATATTCAGAACGATCCTGGAGGTTGCCGCCTCCACCATGTTTTGTATCGGTCCATAATGTTTGTACTTGAAAGCCTTGTTCATTGAGAGAGGTGGCAAACAGTTTCGCCATATTGA
>JAUHXN010000073.1 GCA_030426865.1 bacterium
AGCTATTATCAGAGTAGATCAACCATCACCTGTTAATGACTTTAAAGTGTCAGTAGTACCTAATGATCCGACACAGCTTAATTTGAATTGGACTACGATTTCAGAAGGTGCCTTTGGAATTGCTCCCAATTCAGATGCTCCAGAAAGAGTTTGGAAAAGCTCTTTTGGAAAGAATTTAAGCGTAGATGATTTTGAAATTCAAATATTTAGAGATGATGTTTTAATACAGACTTTAAGTCCTGATATTGATGTATATACTGATACTGGACTTACACCATATCAAAGATACGACTATAAGATAAGAGCGAAAAGCGAAAATGATTCTAGTATTTACAGATATGCTTATAGCTATGCTGGTGGTACTGAGAAACCAGATTCAGTATTTATAACTAATATAGAAACTTATGTTGATAATGGTGACCACGTATCAACTAGACTTTTCGTAAAAATACCAGATAAAAGAGCTGATAAAGAAACGGCACTTACAGTAGTTAAGCGATTGGAGATATTCGGTGACGGTGAATTTTTAAGAATTTTCCCATTAGTAAATGAAGAAATTGGGACTACGGTAGCAGTTAATATAACTCAAGAATTAGGTAACTTCTCGAATCTTAGTTGTGTATTAGTAGCTGGCTATGAGAATCAGGGTCTGGGAGAACAGTTTAGTGATACTTCAAATAGTGTATTGGGCTATGAAGGTGAGCTAATTGGTTTAGATGAAGAAAGAGAAATAAATTTTGATGATAAGAATGAGACTTACTATTCTCAAGAATGGGAAGTTACTGATGAGATTGCAGCGTCACCAACGAATAGTATATCTACTTCTCCTAATAGTAATTACGATTCTAGAAGTGAATATACTCTGTATTTTCAACCGACAAGTATTGATATATTGACTGGTGGTGCTGGTAGTATTTTGACTCACAAATTAACATTTGATCAAATATGTGAGGTCCATTCACTTGATAGTGCAGTGATTGAATCTAGTAACGATCTGAAGAATTGGACTATTGTCAAGCAATTTAGTCTAGATGATTACGAACAATGGAATGATAATAGTTTGACTCAAGAAGATTGGGTAAATACAGAAGCAGTACCTGTTACTATAGGTGGAACAGAATTAGTTTACACACGATTTAGATTATTAACTAACTCCGTAGTTAATAAGAAAGGTTGGTACATTGATAACTTAACATTTACTCCTCATACTATCAAATCAAGTGTAGAAGAAGAGATCGTATCAGAACTGGGTGTATATCCTAATCCAACTTCAAACTATTTGAACATAGTTAATAAGGACAATTTACCATTGGAAGTTGAACTTTTGGACATGAATGGTAATATTGTATTAAGTAATTCAGATTATTTTGGAAAGTCATTAAATCTAACTAACTTGTCTTCTGGCGTTTATATATTGAAGTTAAATTATAAAAACCACTCAAAAATAGAGAAGATAACTATTATAAAATGATAACTAGTAATATAAATATTACAAAACCAACATATTTGGAAAATGAATTTTCTCTTTTCAAAAAAGAGAAAGAAAACTCCACTGGGAAAGAAGAGCTTACAGAAAGTGAAGAGAAAAGAGTTAAAGAGTTAAAAAAGATAGATCGTGAAGTAAGAACTCACGAGCAAGCACATTTGGCGGCGGCTGGTGGATTGGCCAGAGGTGGAGCTACATTTACTTACACGAAGGGACCTGATGGTAAAAGGTATGCAACCGGAGGTGAGGTAAATATAGAAATATCACCTGTAGAAGGAAATCCCAAAGAGACTATTAGGCGAATGCAACAAGTAAGAAAAGCCGCATTGGCACCTGCTAACCCTTCGAGCCAAGATAGGTCAGTAGCGGCTCAAGCATCAAGAGAAGAAGCAAAAGCTAGAGCTGAACTTTCTAATCCTAAAAATCAAGAAGAAGATAAGGCTAAAAGCGGAATACTAAGTATCTACAATAAAGAATACAAAGAAAGCCAATTCTCAGTAACAGCGTAAAAATGAATACTAATTACTTCTCTCCCCTACTTGACTTATTCGAAGCTAATAAGAACGATGATAATGCTTTAAAAATGGCAGCATATATGAAAAACAAATTCTCTTTTTATGGAATAAAATCACCTTTAAGAAAAGAACTGCAAAAACAATTTCTCTCAGACAATGGTAAACTTCCACCTCATACTGCTTCTAAAGATATAAAACAAGTCTGGAACGATTGTAATCGAGAAGTCAATTACGTTATACAAGATATACTTAGACATAAGCGATACTGGGATTCAGATGAATCTATCGAATTAGTAGAATGGTTAATAGTTAATAAAAGTTGGTGGGACACCGTAGATGCATTAGCTGTTAACTGCGCCGGTCAATATTTAAGAATACATCCAGAAAAAATAGAATATTATAACGCTAAATGGATAAGTTCTGATAATATATGGTTAGTTAGAACGGCCATCCTCTTCCAATTAAAATACAAAGAGAAAACAAATTTCGAACTGTTGAAAAGTAATATTCGACTACATTCACACCAAAAAGAGTTCTTTATAAAAAAGGCAATCGGCTGGGCATTAAGAGAATATTCCAAGACAAATCCTTCAGCCGTAATTAAGTTTTTGAATGAAAACGAACTCCAAAATCTAAGTATTCGTGAAGCTTCTAAATACTTATAAGTCCCAAAAAATCTTTAATTTTGTACCGTGAAGTAATTTATTAATACAACATAGTGTGAATATGCTCCGAATCGCAACAATACTATGTTTATTCTTATGTGGTATAAGTACATACGCTCAGAGCGTAACGTATCCTAGTTTTGGCAAAGGAATAAACATAATGGCTGAAGATAGTTCAGCAACAATGAAACTAAATGTGAGAATGCAGAACTTGTTTGAGGCAGGTCACAACGACTTCTCCAATGAAACTGACACCCGACTTCTAGTAAGAAGATGGAGATTAAAGTTTGGTGGTTATGCAATTAGCCCCGATTTAAGATATAAATTGGAGTTAGGGTTTTCTAATCGTGATCAAGGCAATTCTGCAACAGGTGCATTTGGTAATTCGGGATCTAATATTATATTAGATGCTGTTGTAAAATACTACTTATTCGAAGATTTTGATATCTGGTTCGGCCAAACTAAGTTACCCGGCAATAGAGAGCGTGTTATATCATCTGGAGATTTACAGTTTGTTGATCGTTCATTACTAAATTCTAGACTTAATATTGATCGTGACGCTGGTATCCAGTTACGCTATAAATTCGGTAGTGACTTTGTAGTAAAGCCTATATTTTCATTATCATTAGGTGAAGGAAGGAATATTACTGTTGATAATGCAGGTGGGTTTGCTTATACATATAGAACAGAATTTTTACCTTTCGGTGATTTCGATGATTATGTATCTTCAGCTCATAAATTGTATGATGATCATAAACTTGCTGTAGGGGCTACTTATAGTTTTAATGATGGTACTAACCGTCAAGGTGGTCAAATTGGTTCATTCGTTTATGATACTTCTGGATCTCTTGTTGAAAATGATATGTATAGTTATTTTATCGATTTACACTATAAGTACAAAGGTGTAAGTATTATGACAGAGATAGCAAAGAAACAAGTAGATAAGATTTACACCGATTTAGAAAAAAACTTTAGAACAGGAGAATCAGTTAATTTTCAAGTAGGATACTTATTCGATAATTATTGGGAATTGGCTGGGAGATATAGTTATGTTAGACCTGATAATAGTAATTCGGACGTAGATGAAATAGGTGAGTATACAATAGGAATTTCGAAATATATTTCTAGCCACAAATTAAAAATACAATCTGATTTTTCTTATTTCGAGCTTTTTGATGATCTAGACAATGATCTTTTTAGATACAGATTCCAAATAGAATTACAACTTTAGAAATAAATTAGTTGTTATGTCAACTAATTGACGATATCATCTTTAATCAATATATGATTGTTACTTTTAATAGTTTATATTGTTATTACTTCTATAAGGTTTGACAATTAAAATAATTTTAACAATCAATTAAAGGTTATATGAGAAGAATTAGACTACTTACACTTACTTCATTTATCATATCTTTATCTTTCATATCTTGTTCCGAGAGTATTGTCTCGGAATGCGAGCCTGACATGAAAGTCGATAATCAAATGAGAGCATCATTCAAAGATATTCAGGAAAAAGTGTTTACCCCTAGCTGCGCTACTAGTGGTTGCCACGCAGGATCTTTTTCATCTTTCCCTAACTTAGAAGAAGGACAGTCTTATGAAAATATAGTTGGGAAAAACAATCTATCTGGAAACATGCCACTAATTGATCCTGGAAACAGTTCTAATAGCTACTTATTTAAAAAGTTATTAGGAGAAGCTGGTTCTTTAATGCCTCTTGGTGGTCAGAAATTGAATCAGAATGTATTAGATTCGATAGCAGCATGGATTGACAATGGTGCCGAAAACAATTAAAAAAGAGAGAAATCATTATGAGAAAATTTATAATAATTGGATTCGTATTACTACTTACTTCTAGTAGTTATGCAAAGGTTGAACACCAAGTTGATAAGAGTAAGAAAAATGTTGTGAAATTTATTTCAGATGCTCCTGTGGAGGATTTTGAAGGAATCACTAGCTCAATAGATGGTTATATGCTTGGTGAAAAAGGGGACTTTAAAGGAACGGAGTTATATTTTGAAGTTGATCTAAACACAGTAGATACTGATAATGGATTGAGAAATAGACACATGAGAGAAAATTACCTTCATACAGATAAGTATCCTCTTACTACATATACTGCGAATATATTTGAATCTAAAAAGATTGATGATAAACACTACGTAGTAAAAGCAAAAGGTAAATTCCAAGTTCACGGAGTCTCGAAAGAGAAAATTATAGAAGCAGATATTTACGTATATGATAATATATATCACGTTAAAACTAAATTTGTTGTGACTTTAACTGATCATAAAATAGAAGTACCATCACTTATGTTAGTTAAAATAGATCCTGATATGGATTTAAGATTAGATTTTTTCCTAAAAGAGGTAACCCAATAATATGAAATATATTTCTACTTTTGTTATTGCTTTATTTATTCCGACTTTGTTATTATCACAGTCTTGGCAAAGAAAATCAGAGGTAGTTGAACCTCCACTTCAATTATTTCATAGTACTTATGCCTATGCATTGCCTACGGCAGAAACATTGAAACAAGGTGACTATTTATATGGAATTTCACATAGATTTACACTACCTGTCTCATCTGGCTTCGAACAACTATTTGGTATAGATGGTCCTGTTATAAACATGATGAATCTAGGTTATGGTTTGACAGATGATATTTTTCTAAATCTTGGTAGAAGCAATAGAGAATCACAATGGTGGTTCGAAACGAAATACAAAGCCATTGAAATAAGAAATGAATCATTACCAATTTTAGTAAGCTTTTTAGGTGGTGTAGCATATTCAAGTAGACCTACTTTAGTAGGTGGACAAGAACTAGAATCAGGTAGGGATTGGCACTTCTATGGTGTAGCAATTATCAATACATTAATTAGTGATAAGCTTGGAATTGGTATTACACCTACATTCTCTTATAATTCACACTTACAATGCCCTGAAGTAGAGAATAGTGTAACATTGGGAGCTTATGCTGAGTACTACTTAGATGATATGTATAGTATCTTAATTGAAACTAATCCAACAATTACTGGATGGAGAAATAAATACGACTCATATACAGTCGGTTTCTCTATGGAAACTGGTGGACACTTTTTCAAATTTTCTGTATCAAACAATACTGCTATTAATATACAACAGTTCAATTCTGGAGCACAAAGTGCGTTTTTGGGTAGTGGAGAGAATAATAACTTACATTTCGGATTCCAGATAACTAGAAATTTATAGATCGATTACATACTATCAATAATTGAAGTCTATAGTAATTACTATAGACTTTTATTTTAACCCTACCTATTTAGGACAAAGAACTCTTTTTTCTTTGATTATTTGAAAACAATTAATTAACTTTGTCTAAGATTATAAATAAAAGTAATTTTTTAATTATTGTATGGGGTTCGAAATGAGTTTAATAGAGAATAAACTTAACTTATCAACTTTATTAGTGTTGTTCACAGCATTAGTATTCACAGCTTGTGATGGTGGGAAAAGTGATTATAATCCGGCTAATGAGAAAGTAGTTGGTGAAACGATAGCAGAATTAACATTACCTCCTAATGTACCTGCTCCTATAGATCCACACAGAGCTGCAACAAAGCAAATCGTGAATATGGAAGTATTGGAACAAGAAGGCACTATGACTGATGGTGTTACATACACTTATTGGACATTTGGTGGTTCAGTACCAGGTCAGTTTATCAGGATTAGAGAAGGTGATGAAGTTGAATTTCACTTGAAAAACCACCCTGATAATAAGTTTGCTCATAATATAGATTTACATGCAGTTACTGGACCTGGAGGTGGAGCTGCGTCATCATTTACTGCTCCTGGTCACGAGACTGTATTCTCTTTCAAAGCACTAAATCCTGGACTTTATGTGTACCATTGTGCAACTGCACCTGTAGGTATGCATATAGCAAACGGTATGTATGGTTTGATATTGGTTGAACCAAAAGGTGGTTTACCTAAGGTAGATAGAGAATATTATGTTATGCAAGGTGATTTCTATACAGCTGGAAGAAACGGTGAAGCTGGTCATCAACCATTTGATATGGACAAAGCTTTAGCTGAAAATCCAGATTATGTAGTTTTCAATGGCTCTGTTGGAGCAATTGCAGGTGATAATGCGTTAAAAGCAAAAGTTGGTGAAACAGTAAGACTATTTGTTGGTAATGGTGGTCCAAACTTAGTATCTTCATTCCACGTAATCGGTGAGATATTTGATGAAGTAAGTGTTGAAGGTGGAGATATGATTAATAGAAATGTTCAAACTACTTTGATACCAGCAGGTGGTGCAGCTATGGTTACTTTTAAAGTCGAAGTACCAGGTAGTTTACATTTAGTTGATCACTCTATATTCAGAGCATTCAACAAAGGTGCACTAGGTTCTATAGTTGTGACAGGTGATGAAGACAAAAAAATCTATAGTGGATTAATGGAAGACAAAGTCTATATGGCAGAAGGTGGTCGTTCATTAACTTTGCCTTCAAAAGGTAGTAATGAAACAACAGCTGGCAGTAAAGCAGAAAGAATAGATATGGGTGCTAATGTTTACAAAAACTTATGTCAAGCATGTCACCAGCCAGATGGTAAAGGTATGAAGGGTGTATTCCCACCATTGGCTAAATCTGATTACTTTGCTAATGATCATAATAAAGCTATTAGTGCTATAGTTCATGGTTTATCTGGAAAAATCACTGTAAATGGTGAAGTATATAACAGTGCTATGCCTGCACAATCATTGAGTGATGAGGAAGTTGCAAATGTAGTAACTTACTTACTAAATAGCTTTGGTAACAAAGGTGGAGAAGTTTCTCCAGACCAAGTTAAAAAAGTAAGATCTTCTGGTGCTGCGGATAAAGGTGGTCATTAATTATCAACATGATTAGATTAGCTTATATATTAATATCATTTATTTTACTTGCGGATAGCTCTGTTTTAGCGGCAGAGCCCCCAAGTAAAATTGAATGGATTTCAATTCCTTCAGGAGAGTTTTATCCATTCTTTGCAGATACAGTTAAACCCATCAAGATAGATGGGTTTTTTATTTCCTCTACTCAAATAACTAATGCTCAATTTTTAAAATTTGTAAAAGCAAATCCGAAATGGAGAAGAAGTAAAATCAAATCAATATTTGCAGAAGGGAGTTACTTAGGATATTGGGAAGCAGATACTATATTAGGAGACAATGCTCCTCCTAATGCTCCAGTTGTAGCAGTGTCTTGGTTTGCAGCTAGTGCTTATTGTACTTGGATTGGTGGCAGATTAGCCGATATGAGTGAATGGGAATATGTAGCTAGTGCAAGCAAAGACAAAAAGAACGCTTATAATGAAGACTCTTTCTCCTCCACTCTACTACGAATGTATGAAAAGTTACCAAAGATACCACTTCCCAACGTCGGAGAGAGGTTTAAAAATGCATATGCTGTATATGATATGCATGGCTTAGTTTGGGAATGGACACGTGATTTCAATTCTGTTATAGTTTCAACTGATGCTCGAGACAAAACGAATGTAGATGGCAAACTCTTTTGTGCTGCTGGAAGTATTGGGAATGTAGACCCTTCTAATTACTCGGCATTTGTTAGATATTCTATGTGGAGTAGTTTACAAGCTAAATATTGTTTAAGAAACCTTGGATTCAGATGCGTAAAAGACAAGTAATTGTACTATTAGTATTATCTATTTTTATAATATCTAGTTGTTCTGATGATGACTCGATAGATATGGAGAAATTCAAAAAAGAAAATGCTTATGAAGGAGAAGAGTTCGAACCTTCAGATGAATCAATTTTTAATCTTTCAAGTGATTGGGAAAATCAAAAAGGAGATACTGTGAAATTAACCACAGTTGCTGGGAAACCAACAATCCTTGCTATGATTTATACTCACTGCGAATATTCTTGCCCACTAATCACTGCTGATATGAAGGAACTTCATTCATTAATTCCGAAAGATAGAATTGAAGACATTAACTTTCTCATAGTCAGTATAGACCCAATTCATGATAGACCGGATACTCTTTCTCGGTTCATGAAAAAAGAAGAAATGGACGAAAAGTATTGGACTATGTTAACTGGCTCAGAAACTAAAATAAGAGAATTAGCAGCAGTTCTAGGATTCAAATATAAAAAATCTTCACTTATGGATTATGCTCATTCTAATTTGATAACAGTACTTAATCCCAAAGGTGAGATTGTAGAGCAAATTAATGGTTTTGGTAGTGACAAAAAGAAAATAATAAAAGAAGTTTTGAAATATACTAACGAGGATTAGATATGAAAAAGGTGATTATAGTAAGTTTCGTTTTATTCGGAATGATAATAAGTTCAACGGGTTTGTTGGCAAAGTTTTCTTTGAATGGTCAATTCAAACCTAGATACGAATATAGGGATGGTTATAGACAATTAATAAGCGATGATTTATTCCCAGCATCTTTTGTATCACAAAGGACTAGATTGAATTTCGATTATTCGAATAGTAATTTGACGTCTAGAATTTCTGTACAGGATGTACGGGTCTGGGGTGACGAGATTCATTTGAAAAATGTACCAAGAATAGCAATGCATGAGGCATGGGTAGATGTAAAATTAGATACTATGATAAGTTTGAAGGTCGGTCGACAAGAATTAGTATATGATGATCATAGGATACTTGGTAATGTTGATTGGGCACAAGAAGGGAGGAGTCATGATGCAGTTGTCGGGAAATATGAATCAGATGATTTGAAGTTACATTTAGGTGGGGCTTTTAATCAAAGTGCTCAGAACTTATTTGGAACAACATACCCACTGAGCAATTACAAAGGATTAGGTTTTTTATGGTTCGAAAATAAAATTGATACGAATATGAGGTTTACACTATTAGGTATAACTGATGCATTCCAAGAAAATGACACGAATAATTATAATTATTTCCGATATACATTTGGAGGTAATTACTACTATACGTCTCAAGACTTAGAGTTACAAGGAACAGGTTACTATCAATTAGGTCAAACAACCCTTGCTCAAGATATTGCTGCTTATATGTTCTCAGTCCAAGCTCACTATAAATTTAATGGATTTAAAGTAGGGGCTGGTATAGATTACTTATCAGGAAACGATTCGGAGAACCCAAATTCCAATGAATATACAGCATTCAATACTCTTTACGGAACAAATCATAAATTTTATGGATTAATGGATCACTTTCTAGATATTCCTGCACATACTGCTGGTGGCGGTTTGGTAGATATTTACGCTAAGATAAAGTATAGTTTTATGCCTAAATGGGTTGCAGCCTTAGACTTCCACAGTTTTTCATTAGACAAGGCAATTATAGACCCCAATACTGCCGAGTTAACTGAAAAAGGACTTGCTAGTGAAATAGATTTAGTTTTAACACATACAATAGCAAGTGATATTAAACTACAGTTGGGCTATTCTTATATGATTCCTGCTGATGCACTGAAGATAGTACAAGGTAGACCAAATGGCAATAATTCACAATGGATTTGGGCTATGCTGATAGTTACTCCAGAGTTATTCTCTTCTAATTAAGGTTTTTGTCAATAAGCTAAATTCTTTGATAAGCAGACATTGAATGTCTGCTTTTTTTTTGTTATAAATGTAACTTTTCATAATTTCAATTGTCACTTACACTACACAGTCTTTATTATTTATTGTGTAATATTGTTTTTTATTTTCGGGAGAGATTAATATGAAATCGTTTTTACTAATTTCAATAATATTTTTACAGTATTCGTTAGTTCTAAATGCACAATTCAAAGTAGCTCAAAGTAATCCCAATAATTATAGTTTTAACACTAGTGAACAAGCACACCAACTTACAGATGGAACTAACCGGATGCAAGCCACAGCAATATGGAATAATAGTGCTGTGCCTGGTTATGAGAAAATTGATTTAAATGTAAATTTTTTAGTTGAGGCTGAATACTATCTTGGATATAAAGATAAAGAAGGTGCTGACGGAATAGCTTTTGTATTACAATCGGCTG
>JAUHXN010000395.1 GCA_030426865.1 bacterium
AGAACCTAATAAATATTATATAGAATCAAGCATTATACTACTGTGTTTTATCGTTATATTCACTAAGATTATAATAGAAAAGAACAGTATTAAGAAAGCAGCATCAGCGTAATTTTATGTTTACAACCTCTTCTTAAAATAAATTATTTCATACCATTTGAGACGTTTTCATAATTCATGTGTCTATATAGTATAGGGAAATGACAATTATGAAAAAACAAATGAAATCGATTATACTAATACTTTCACTATGTACTTTGCAACTCAATGCGCAGTTTACTTTATATACACCAGAAAATTCTGATTTACAAAGTACATATTTTTCAAATATAGTTATAGACTTTGAGAATGTAATATGGCTTGGTAGCAGTGATGGATTAGTGAAAATTGAGAATAATGAATTTACTCTTTACAATTCTTCAAATTCTGAATTACCTACGGAAGCGATAGTTGATATGTACATTGATACTAAGGGGATTTTGTGGCTTCTTTATGAAGAGCAAATTTATAAGAAGCAAAATAATAAATTCGTGTTTGTGAAATCAATAGAATATGGTAAAAAAATAGCGGTAGATAGAAATGGGGATTTGATATTTGGATCAAATATGTCTCTTTTAAAATTAAAGTCAGACTTAAGTATTGATACTTTATACAAATCAGATATGTTGGACCACAAGTCTGTCAGTAGAATTATTGTAGATAAGGGTAATAATATTTGGTTCACTAGAAGTTTTGACGATGGAATAAGAAAGATAACCAGTGATTCTACTTTTTACTATGGCAGAGAAAATATTGGATTACCAATTAGTTTTTCAAGTCAACTTACCTTAGATAGCTTGAACAATATATGGTTAGGTGGTTTAGGTCAGTTATACAAGTACAATCAGAATGAAGATGAATGGACAAATATTATAACAGATTACAGTGACAAAATTGAAGATACTTGGGCTTATAATGGTATAGCTTTTAATAGAACCAATACTCCAATTGTTAGTTCTCGAAATCGAAGAGCAAATTCAATTCCCATTTATTTACATATTTTTCATGAAGTAGGACTTGAATCATTTCAATTAGACTCGTTTTATTTAGAAGATGATTTCAAATCAAAATCACCATCGCCGATAGCTATTGACCTAAATAACAATGTCTGGATTCATATCTCAGATGTCGGGCTTTTAAAATTTGATCCAAGTATTAGTAGTGTCAATCTACTTCCAAAATCCACGTACACCATCTACCCCAACCCAACAACTAGTTCTCTCAGTATTGAATTGGAAAATGAAGCTTTTATCACTAGCTACAAAATCACAGACACAAAGGGTAAACAAGTAGTGAGTGGTAGTTTGTCGCCATCTAATTTAGTTAGTATAGATGTAGAACAGTTAACCGATGGGGTGTATATTATAGAGCTAACCACCAGTAGCGGAGAAGTAGTAATAGATAAATTTGTGAAGGAGTGAGGCCTTTACTTAACAAATTTAATTTTCTTTGGAGTTAAAAAGTTTAAATATTCAGGCTACTCTGTAGTTGTACAGGAGCCCCAGCAGAACTATAATTCCCCTCTAGAGGGGTGGCTCACTCTGAAAGAGTGAGACGGGGTGGTTTAATGGGACTAAAGTCCAAAAAGAATTGTAGTATAATTGCAATCCGTTGGCTAAAGCCAACGGCAATACATTAATATCATTAAAAAATCACGTTAAAATAAATTATTTCATACCATTTGAGACGTTTTCATAGTTCATGTGTCTATATAGTATAGGGAGATGACAATTATGAAAAAACAAATGAAAACAATTATACTATTACTTACATTATGTGCCGTGCAACTCAATGCGCAGTTTTCTTATTATTCAGCCGAGAGTTCAGATATACCTCAATCATTTATAGTTGATATAGAACAGATTAGTGAGACTATGTGGTTTGCTACTAATAACGGTGGTATTCTTTCATATAATGAACATGGAATATGGCAAGTATTCGATACAACTAATTCTGAAATTAACTCCAATGATATTCTACAGATAGAAAGAACTTCTGATAATAAATTATGGTATGCTTCAAAAAAAGGATTAGGAAGTTTTGATGGTGTAAATTGGGTCACATATCCAGAGTTTTCAAATATTAACGGCCTTGTTACTTTTGAAAATAAAATTTATATA
>JAUHXN010000074.1 GCA_030426865.1 bacterium
GAGAAAGTAAGAATAGTAATATACCAACTGGAAATATAGAAGTACTTATCTCTGAGTTTGGTATAATAAGTAAAGCAAAATTGACACCATTCGAAATTTCAGGTAAAACTGAAGCAAGTGAAGAACTAAGGCTAAAATTCAGATATTTAGATCTACGTAGAACTGCTCTTCAAGAAAAATTCATAGTTCGAAATAAAGTTTATCAAACTACTCACAGATACTTCGAAGAAAATAAATTCATTGAAATTGAAACACCTGTTTTGATGAAATCCACTCCTGAAGGAGCAAGAGATTTCTTAGTCCCAAGTAGAATGAATAAAGGCAAATTTTACGCATTGCCTCAATCACCGCAAATTTTCAAACAGATTAGTATGGTAGCTGGGTTTGATCGCTATATGCAGATTGTTAAATGCTTCCGTGATGAAGATTTTAGAGCAGATAGACAACCAGAATTCACGCAAGTCGATGTAGAAATGTCTTTTGTAGATATGGAAGATATAATCTCAATTGGAGAAGGTTATATCAGAAACTTATGGAAAGATGTACTTGGTTATGAAGTAGGAGAATTTACTCGATTGACCTACAAAGAAGCTATGGAGAATTACGGAAGTGATAAACCAGATTTGCGTTATGACCTGAAATTAATTTCTATTGCAGAAGAAGTAAGCAACTGTGATTTTAAAGTATTTACTGATGTAGTGAATAATGGCGGTGAAGTAGCAGTACTTAACGCTAAAGGTTGCGCAGATTATTCAAGAAAAAATATAGACGATCTGACAGAAGTCGCAAAAAATTATGGTGCAAAAGGATTAGCTTGGATGAAGTTCACTGATGAAGGTGTAAATTCGCCAATAGCTAAGTTCTTATCTGATGAAGTAATAGAAGCGATTAAGTCAAAAGCAAATGCTGAAAATGGTGATTTACTTTTAATTTCTTCGGATAATTGGTCTAGATGTTATACTATACTTGGTGCTCTAAGACAAGAAATAGCAAAGCGAACTGGAATATATGAAGGTATTAAAAATGAATTCCACTTCGGTTGGGTAACTGATTTCCCTCTATTTGAGAAAGATGAAGAGACAGGTGCGGTATATGCTATGCATCACCCGTTTACATCGCCAAATTTTGAAGATTTAGACAAACTCGATGAAACTCCAGAGAAAGTTCGTTCAATAGCTTATGATATGGTTATCAACGGTGCTGAAGTAGGTGGCGGAAGTATAAGAATACACGATCAAGAATTGCAATCTAAAATGTTTGAAGCTTTGGGATTGAGTAAAGAAGACGCTAATGATAAGTTTGGATTTTTAATAGAAGCATTACAATATGGAGCTCCTCCTCATGGTGGAATTGCATTCGGATTAGATAGGTTAGTAATGATTCTTACTGGTACAGACAATATACGTGACGTTATCGCATTCCCTAAAACGACAAGTGGATTATCTCTTATGGATGGTTCTCCATCTACTGTAGATACAGTTCAGCTGTCTGACTTGGGTTTAAACCTTCTTAAGAAAAAAGATTAAAAATAATAATTTACTGTCAGCTCGGTACCAAAACCGGGCTGAGGGTAAACTGATTTAATTCTAGAAAGGTGATTTCTATAAACTTGATTCGTAATATTATAGAAATTTAACATTACTGAGAGCATATTCCCACCCAAATCTATATTTTTCTTAATATCAGCATTTAAAACTATATAACCATCAGTTCTACTTTCGAAAAGCCCAGTTTTCTCTTGACTAGTTGCCATTTTTGAATTAATTCTAAAATTCCAATCTTCTAATTTGTAGTTCAATGCTATATTCATAGCCAAAGGTGGTATAAGTGGAAGATAAGTGCCACTTGCTGTCTCTTTACCGATTGTATAAGTAAAATCAGAATTTAGAGTTAGAAAAGAGTTGAAGTCATATTCTGCGTTTATATTTAGCCCATATAGTTCAGCAGCTATATTCGTTTGTCTAAATATGGGTAACAAAGTGCTATAATTTGTATCTCCAGTCGCAAATGGAGTAATATAGTTCGAATAATCATAATAATACAATTCCGCTCCAATATTAAAACCTTGAGTGTTATACTGTGATTTCAATGAATAAGATATTGATCTCTCTAAATCTAAATTCGGATTCCCAATTTCATAAGAATAAGCAGCCAAATGAGGACCGTTTGAGAACAATTCTTCAGGTTCTGGAGCTCTGTTAGATAGTGCCAAATCGAAAGTAAATAATAGATTTTCCGAAGGGGTGTAATTAATTGTTAGAGCATTCGAAAAAGACGAAAAATCTCTACTATTAATAATTTCAGATTGAAATAAATATGGGTTATCAAGATTCACTTGAATTATTTCATATCTAGCTCCATAGTTTAAATTAATTTGATCTATTAGAGCAACTTTTTCCTTGATATAAGCAGAAATCAAATTGTATTGGTGATTAGGTATAAATACGAATCCACCTAGTTCATTATCCTTTCTTGTAAGTTGTAAACCCATATAACCGTTATTGAATATGCTACCTTGGTGCTGTTCCAATTCGAATCTAACTGTATTAGATACAAACCTAAATTGTGCACCAATTAATCCACTGCTCTCATACTCTTTATGATCATAAAAACTTCTTTCATAATCTAATTTAAGTTTATCTATTACAGCGCCATGAGTGTGGTATTCAGAATTCAAACCAATTGTATTTCTATTCATTTCTATATCAACACCTTTAGGATGGGCACCAACAAATCCACCTGGAATTCCATATTTTTTCTCGAAAACTGACATATATGGGTTGATACTATATTCACCTAATTCGTAGTATAATCCAGTTGAAATTTCATAAAGCTCATATTCAGTATTAAATAACTCACCATTTGGAGTACTAACATTATTAGCTTTAGTATATACACCATCTAATACAAAACCATTGAGAATCTCTTTGAATTGATTTTTAGTTGAAATACTAAATTTGTTATTATTAGTTGCAAAAGAACTAGTTACTATATTACTGTTGTTGGAGATTGGCGTACCTATATTATAATTACTCTCCGTATGTACTGCACTTCCTACTAATGATGCCCCATACCTAACTAACTCTGCCCCTGAGAGAATACTAATTCGATCAAGTCCATTGAGTGTTTGAGCTTGAGCATGATCGGGTGAATTACCAGATAGATCTTTTGATTTGAATCCATCATTAATTACTGATAATCTATTGCCAGATAATCCATTTATTACTGGTCTTGAAACTGCTTCACCCATTTCAGAACTAGATATTCCCAATTTACTATTCAATAATTCTGATAGGCTTTTACTTGCATTTTCGTTTATAGAAGATTGGCTAATAGTTCTTTGACTTGATTTTTTAAATTTATTATCAGTTATTGTAATATCATCATACTCAAAATTTAAAGGAGTAAGAAAAATAGATAAAGTATCATAATCGGGAGTTAGATTGATATGTTTCTCTACATAACCAGATTTGATAAAATCTGTATGAGTTTTCTTTGATACTTCAATTTCGAATTTTCCATTCTTATCAGTATAAATCGTTCCTTCCTTGATGTTGATTATAATCTTAACATCTGCAACTGTTTCATTGGTAAAACTATCATAAACAGTCCCAACTACAGTCTTAGAACTAAGAATTGAAAATGATAAAAGAAAAACGATTAGAATTTTCACTTTTTCAGTTTCGGGTTATTAATATGACGATTTTTATCTCTAGCAGTCTTCTTCTCAAAATTCTTCTTCAGAGCTTCAGTTAAATCGATATTAGTCTGATTTGCGAGACACAACAATACCCACAGTATATCAGCCATCTCATCGGCTTCGTTATACTTCTCATCGGAAACTTTGCTTGATTGTTCGCCATATTTTCTAGCAAAAACTCTTGCTAACTCACCGACCTCTTCGGTGAGTATAGCAAGATTAGTCATTTCGTTAAAATAACGAACACCGTTTTCTTTTATCCATTCGTCTACTAATTTTTGTGCTTCTGCAATTGTCATTTTATTTCAATTGGGACAAAAGGTGAAGTAAAGTCTGGGTGACCTTCATGTAAAATTTGAATTCTAAATGTAGTTCCACCTATTTTTAGAGGTGTTATGTTTAACTCCCATTCGTCTATTTCAATATTTATAATAGAATCATCTTCCATTTGAAATTCAAGTTCATGTTCTTCATGTTCTTCCTCTTCTTCTGATTCCTCATGATCTTCATGTTCTGGATTACCGATATTGTTTCCATCTTCATCAAGAAATTCAATTGTAAAATTTTGACTTCCATCAGCCAACAACAATGTGAACGTTTCTGAAATAGTGTTATCAACTTGCCCTTTTAACACTTTAAAAACAGTTGAATCATTTTCATTTTTAATAATATAACCTGCCGCTTCGAAGTGCTCCTCTGATGGAGTTACAGTATCATTTTCATCACAACTAATAAAAAATAGTGATATAAATAGAATAGATATAAGAATAGCTGAATTAATCAACTTCATAATTAACCTCATAATAATTAATATAAAAATTTAATAAAATAGAATTATATGAGGGTTGTAGGTGGCGATCTACCTAATTTTTGTATTTGTGGAGGTTTATTGCTGTAAAATAATTCGAATGAATTATATTCTTTTAGAAATGAATACTCTAAAACTAGTTGATTCTTGACAAAGAAACTGAATTTAGTATTTTTCAGAAAATTACATATTAAACATATTTCAATATTTGTATTATGCAAATCATCAATAGTTAACTCATGGTCATGAGTAAAATCTTCATGACTATGACCAACAACCCCGATAAAATTAATCATCAGGAAACTAAATATCAGTAAAATTGAATTAAACTGTAATATGGTTTTCGGAAATTTCAATTATCCCAAAGATGTAATAAAATATTAATTAGTGTTTTTACTTATAAATTAATATTGGTAAACTATCTTGTGAAATTAAAACTTCTCCATCAATCTGCAATTTAAAAACGAGATGAGCTAGTCCTTCATCATGTGGGGTTATACTTAATGTATAGTTATAAGCACTTGCAAATGCTCTTTTGTCTTCCTTTGTACTATGTTCAATTATATCGGCAAATGTGATATACTTTAAAGGGTCAGGATTTTTAAGTGTCTCGCCTTTGCTATTCAAGAAATTTATATCAAAACTTTTTTCACCAAAATACCAATTTAGCTTAATAGTATCACCTAGTAAATGGTCTAACTGACCATTATTACAATACAAATGAATACTATCATTCATTGACAGAGTGAATCCTGTTGGTTCAAAAGGAATATCTTTATCTTCAGTTGGAGTTACGCTAGATTCGTCACATCCAATAAATAACAAAGCAAAAAGCGATAAAAGTAGAATATTTTTCATATTTTTCTCATATTTAGACAAATAGAATAACAAAATAACAATTTAAAATAAAAAAAGTAACAATGAATAACAATTTTTTTTTAGATAATAATGATTGGGTTAATAAAGTAGGTTATTGTAGGGCAAGACGAACTGGGAATTTAATTCATATTTCTGGGACAGTCGCTAACGATGAAAATGGTAATCCCGTTGGGTTAGATAACGCAGCATTGCAAACTAGAAAAATCCTAGAGAAGTTTGAGGAAATAATGGAGCACTTTAATTCAACAATAAATTCTATCGTTAGAACAAGGATATTCACTACTGATATTAGTCGATGGGAAGAAATAGGACTAGTTCATGGTGAATTTTTCAGAGAAATTAAGCCTACAACTACTATGGTAGAAGTATCAAGATTAATTCGAGAAGAATATATTGTAGAAATTGAAGCAGAGGCAATCATTGAAGATTAAAAGAAAATATATGTTGATGTTACTAGCATTGGCAAGCTCTATTTGGATCTATTTCGGAATAGTAATCCAAAATAAAACGAAATATCAAGATTTCATTAACTTTGAATGGATGAGTGGTGATTGGTATATGAGGGAAGAAGGTTACACAATATTCGAGCACTGGGACAGTAAGAGCGAACATGTTATGGAAGGTTTTTCTGTAACTACTAATGATAATGGTGATACTTTAGGAAGAGAAGAGTTAAGAATTATTAAAATTGACAATGACTACTTCTATATTGCTAAACCAAGCAAAAAGAAGAATCCTACTACTTTCAAAATGATAGTAGATTCGATAAGAAAAGTTTCTTTTTATAATGAATCTAATGAATTCCCTAAATTAATCGAATACAAGAGAACAGGTGACTCACTTGTAGCTAATATTAGTAACTCGAAGAGGTCTATGATCTTCAGATATAAGTTAGAAGACTAATTGACATAAGAGTCAAGCTCAACTGGACTAACTGGATAAGTATTAGGATATCTACCTCTAATAACTCCTATTAATTCAGCAATTTCTATTTGTAAGCTATTAATATCTGAGCGAGTATAATTTTTCGTAAATATCCATTCTTCATCATTTTTTGCTTCTTCAGCTTTATTGATAAAAAATAATCTTGAGTTTACTTTTTCTACGTTATCATTGTATCTGAAGGCAAAAAGTGCATACATATTCATTTGGAGCGAATACTTTCGTGATTTTGATTCTATATTTTCACCTTCGTAGAAATTATTAGTCTTCCAATCCCAAATCTCAGCTGTATCTCCATTAAAACTAATGGCATCAAATATCGCCATAAGAGTATGGTCACCAAAAGCTAACTTCAAATCAAACTCTTTTAAAGAATTTAGTAGTATTGGGATATTGTTACTTATAAATTTCGAATCTAGTACTTTCTGTAAATCGTTTTTAATCTTTATAACATCACCATCTTTTAATTTTATTTGATATTGTAATGAAGTTTCATTCAAAATATCTGAAATAGCAGAATTTGAAATAATGCAATCGCTTTCAAGTACTTTATCAATGTTTTCCATTATTGCATGAAAATAAATTCCATAATCTGTACCATCAGTAGTTTTTACATCTTCTACTTGAATCGACTCTTCTTTATCATAATTCAAATTTGAAGGTTTCAAATTTGGTAAGCCGAAGATATAAACTTCCTTAAATTTTTCTTTATTTCTTATATCTTGTAGCATGGCTAACTTGGTAGCACTAAAGTTTATCTCTTTTTCTAATGTATCTACTTTCCCTATATATCTAGGTGCATTCGGATCTAATTTCTTAGAAATTTTTTCTATCTCGAATGTAAAATCATCTATATCAGAAATTTCATAATCTGTGTATATTTTGTATGCAAATTCTTTTTGAATGTTTTTTCCGTCCTTATTATAAATCCCAATTTTTGAGTGTACTAGAGTCTCTGTAGATGAATTAAAATCATCAAATAGACTTTGTAACTCAACTATTTGTTTTGCTGTTTTGCCATTTTTCATAATCAAATGAAGTGATTTAGAAGCCCTAGTTACAGCTACATAATACTTCCTTAAGTTCTCTGCTTTAGCTGCAACCTTTTCGTTTTCCTTAATCAATGTATCAATGACTGAACCACTTATCGCAAACTCTTCATAATTAGTTATAGAAGCAGGTATTTTCATAGTAAAACCGTAATTTTCATCGAATATTGCACTATTATTAGCCCCCCCAGAATAATTGAACATATCGTAATTAAAGATAATTACATGAGGAAATTCTAAACCCTTTGCACTATGTATAGTAGAAAGTTTTATGGCATTGTTTGCCCTTCCAGAATCTTCCGATTTATTATTATTCATAAAGTCATAATCGAGTAATTCGAAGGTTTGACTAATACCACTGTATGCTCTATTTTCTAACGAACTAACATAACTCATAAACCTATAAAGATTTCTAAAAACAGTAGATTGATTTTTATCACCTTGATAGAAATAGTTCCAATTTGATTCATCGATAATTCGAATAATTATGTTTGACAAAGGCAATTTATTGGACAACTGTATTGATTTTGTTAATATAGCTAGAGTATTTTTATCGATTTGGTTCACACTTTTATCAGCGAAATCTTGAAATTTTTCCCAAAAAGTTAGTTTGTTTTTATTTTGCTTCCCTATATTATATAGATCATTATCCGTGTAGTTAAACAATGAAGACTTTAAGGTAGCCGCACATAACAAATCATTATCAGGTGATTCTATAAATTGTATATATGAAATTAAACTCTTCACCTCATTTTTATCAAAAAAACCTTTTCCAGTCATTACGTTATACTCTAATCCTTTTTTTGCTAATAGTTTAGTTATAGCAGGAAAGTGAGTGGACGAATTTGACAATATACAGATATCTTCTGGTTTTGCTTTTTTCTCATTTATTAGATAATCCAATGACTTTAATAACTGATTAAATGATCCAACTTTTTCATCAGATTTATTTGACTCACTTTGTACGTCATAAAGCATAATATTGATTTTTTTAAAATCAATAGTTTCTTCAGAGCGAAACGAAACTATAGATTGATAATCAATATCAAAATCACTAATTGAGGAACTCATATATGGTGAAAACAAATCATTTGCAAATGCATTTATTTCCAAATCAGAACGGAATGATGTATTCAATTCTAGTCTATTTTCATTTTTTAATCCATTTCGTAAATTTTTAAAAACTCTTACATCAGCATTTCTAAAACGATAGATACTTTGTTTGTCATCACCTACTACAAATATTTTTACATTACCTGAGTCGCGTATTATATTGGCTATTGCTAATTGTCTATCGTCAGTATCTTGGAACTCATCAATCATCATATAGGCAAGTTCATCTTGTATAATCTCTTTCACAACTTTATTTTGTAAAAGTTGAACTGCTATATCAATAGTTGAGTCATTATCTATCCTATTTCTTTCGAAATTTAATTTAGAATATCTGTCCGCAACTTCCTTGGCTAGTATTGAGAGAGCTAATCCGACTTCGACTCGACTATTTAATAAAGTTTTATTTTTTTCGCTAATACCGTTGATTATTTCAGTGAAAGTACTTATTAGTGAGTCAAGTTCTTTGAATGTTGAAGGACCGATAATCTTTTTTACTGCTAAAGCATTTCCGTCTTTAATTGCTCTTAGAGTTTTAAGTTTTGATAATAAGTCATCTAAACTAGCATTGTCATAGTATTGCTTAGAATATATCAAATCCACAATAGGACTTAATTCATCTATCGTTTTTTCTTTTAGTTGATTTCTATTTGAACATTCTTCACTTATTTGCTCTAAAAGTCTATAAATAAATTGCTTGTAAATATATTTCGTTTGCTTATTAATTTCAACAATTATTTCTTCTACACTTTGCTGATAAAACTCTTCTTGTTTTGATAAATGCACTTGTTTGTAAACAAGAGAGTGAATTAATGAAACCGTTTCATTAACTCCTAAAAATAGAATAGATTTAGCAATATGATTATAGTAAGGACTATTTTCTTCACCAAGTACATCGTTTATTATTTTAGTAATAGTTAAGCTTTTTTCATTCTCGTCAAGGACTATGAAATTTGGCTCTAAACCTGCTCTAAAAGCATGCTCTTTTATAAGTTTACGACAAAATTTATGTATAGTACCAACCTCTAAATTGACTATATTTTTATTAATCCTATCCAATGTTTCTACTTGCTTTTCACTTAACTCAACATTCTCAAATGGCTCAGTTCTATTTACCAATGACAATATAGTTTCTCTGATTTTTTTTCTGATTTCTGATGCTGCTTTATTAGTAAAAGTAATTGCGACTATATTTTTATAATTAAATTTTTCGGGATGAAAAATCTGTAAATACAAGTATTTTCGAACAAGTAAAGTAGTTTTACCCGAGCCGGCATTTGCAGTTACAGAAACATCAGATTCAAATTTAAGTGTGGCTTCTCTTTGTTCTATTGTTAGATCTTTTAGAAATTCTAATTCAGTCATAATTATTTCTTAAAAATTTAATTTATCCATATATATTCACCCACGAGAGAATAATATGTTGTTATTAATAATACAGTTACAATATTCAAAACTACACCTACTCTAGCCATATCATTTATTTTCAATTTCTCAGAGCTAAAAACTATTGCATTAGGAGGAGTAGCAACAGGAAGCATAAACGCAAACGAGGCCGTCATAGTAGCAGGAATCATAATAGCAAGAGGGTCTATATTAAGCGAAACAGCAATAGCCGCAAATATTGGTAACATAGTGTAAGTGGTAGCAGTATTTGATGTGAGCTCTGTAATGAAAGTCATCATCAAACAGATTAATAAAGTTATCAGAAAAGTAGGAATACCTTTAAGTCCAGAGAAAAGATTCCCAATCAATACTGATAGCCCTGTAGTCTCAAACCCATGTGCCAATGCAAACCCACCACCGAATAAAAGTATTATTCCCCATGGCATTTTAGTAATGGCTGTTTTGTCTAAGATTCTTGTACCTTTACTCGATTTAGAAGGTATCATAAATAACAACAAAGCCATACCGATTGAGACAGTACCATCATCAATAAGATTAGGATATGAGATGAGATTGCTCCAGCCTCTAATAGAAAAACTAGATACATTAATGTCTGTTCTAAATATCCATAATAATGAAGTTATAGACAAAATAATAAGTACAACCTTTTCTTCGAAAAGCATTTTTTTCATGCTTCTAATTTCTTCTTTCAAAACAGTGTTTTTAAGCACTATAAC
>JAUHXN010000396.1 GCA_030426865.1 bacterium
TACCACCATACCCAATGTAAGGTGTAAAATCATCGGGTTTATCAAAGTAAGTTAGCCCAAGAAGTTTCAAGTCAATTGAACTTGATGAGTAACCTGAAAAATTTTCTGTATTATAACTATATGAGGTATATCCAATAGCAAAGTTTACATAAGTTCTTCTATTTACCTTGAATACTCCATCACCAAAGAATGAAAATGTACTCTCTATTAAATCATTATTAGTATCCCCATAACTATCGAGGCCAATCACAGCCAATGATTTATCTATGGATCCGCCTAAGCCATATTTGCTTTTAGCTATGTGCTGATTAAATGACGCTAGATAAATAACAATCACTGTTAATATTAATTTTTTGATAACATATCTCCTATTTTATTATTAATTAATCAAGCCAGTAAATACCGCCTAATTGTAGTTTTGGAATTAATCCTAAATGTTGAGCAAAATAAATGCCTATATCTAGGTCAGAAGTAACTGAAAACTTTTCGTTTATCGGTATCAAAAGCCCTGCTTTGAAATCGAGTGATAATGTAAATTCGGCAAATAAATCGCCTTTACTAGTTTCGTAATCATCGTATTTATAAGTCGTCAAATCATTTTGATTCGAATTTATAAAAATAACACCCAATCCATAACCAAGGTACGGTGTAAATTCATCAGGTGGTTCCATATAACTAATACCATTAAATCCAATCTTAATAAATGAGCCATTTAATTCTTCGCCATTGATATCTCGGAAATCATTGTTTACAAGTAAAGAATTATAGACTAAAGATAAATTAAAATATGATCTTCTTTTAGATTTGTAAAACAAATCAGCAGCAAAACCAAAAGTACCTTCTATTAGTTTTAGCTCATCATTCGAATTTTCATTTAACTGGACGTATTCAAAAGGCACTATTGATAGAGACTTATTCAGTTTGAAACTAAGCCCAATGTCTTTTTGTTCTGCATGTAGTATGTTCGATAGAATAATAGAAACAACCGATAATAATATAATTTTCTTCATTTTGTATTTATTTAAACCAATAAGTTGAACCAATATTAAATTTTGGGATTACCCCAATATATTCAGAAGAGCTTACTCTAACATCAAACTCCGCTAATAGCGATACGTCTTTATTTAAAGGATAAGTCAAACCCGCTTTAAGCATCAATGCTACATTTATATCACCAAAGAATTCGACTTTTTGAGGTTCTGAGTAATAATCTCTGTGTTGAAATACGTTATTTTGATTAGAACTAAAAAACATAATATCAATACCATAGCCAAAATAGGGAGTAAACTCATCTGGTTTATTTATAAACGAAATCCCACCTATAAGAACACTAGTATAACTAACACTTAATTCCTCTCCGCTTAGATTAGATAGCGCTTCGTCTTTGAATGATAAGAAATTATGTTCAACTGCCAAATTATAATAATTTCGCCTTCTTGCTCTATATAATAGATCAAATGAAAGACCAAAAATACTAGTTACTAAATCATCTTTGTAATAAAAATCTTCGTTTTCTCTGTCAAGAATTACCGGCTTGTACGGAAGTACATGTATGGATTTAGAAAGTCTAAAACTTGCTGAAATATCTCTAGAGACATCCTTAGCAGTAATAGTAGTGACAGAAATTAGTAAAAAAGATATAAATATTAGAGTTTTTGTAAAAACCATATTCCTTTTTTTAGACTTTAAAGATATCCAAGATAAAGAATAATTTTTTCTTGTTCAAAAGTTGATTGTAGTTTATCTAATTATAATATTTATTTGATAATTAAGTAGAATTAACAAACATAACATGCCAATATAATTTATTATAATAAATTAATTCTTTATCTTTGTTCTTGATAAATCTGAGTTTATATGAGAAATATTGAATCAATATTTGACGACTGTACTATAATGATTGTTGATGATATACCCGAAAACTTACAAGTATTGGGTAATACATTTGCGACTTTGAATACTAATTTGATAATCGCACAAGACGGCGAAACAGCTATTAGCAATGCGAAAGAGGAAATACCTGATATTATTCTACTTGATATTGCTATGCCTGGGACGAATGGTTTCGATGTATGTCGAGCTTTAAAAGACGAACCATCAACTAAGGATATTCCAATTGTATTTGTAACGGCTAAAACAAGTACAGAA
>JAUHXN010000075.1 GCA_030426865.1 bacterium
GCTTGCTGCCATGTAGTAAGGGCAAAAGAGTAACCAAAAGAAATAAATAATGCAAGCAGAAGGTTATTAAATTCACTTACATGTCTTGCTACTTTGGTTATTAATCTGAAATTGCTAAAAAGAGTAAGCAGACTTAGGAATAGGAACATAGAAGATGCTGCAGTAGCAAACGCTGCCATCAGATTTAGATTATATATTGGTGACCAAGGTAATATATTGGCCCACAGATATCCAACTAATGTAAACAATGGGTAACCAGTAGGATGCGCTATACCTAAACTAGTAGCAACTGATGCTAACTCACCACTATCGGTGAAATATACATCTGGAGCTAGAGTTAAAACATACACAACTAATGGAATCAAAAATGATAAAGCAATAAATATTTTCTTCATTTACTCAACTATTATTTTTTTAGTAAGCAATTTATCATTGACCCATATTTTTACAAAATATATTCCTGCATTTAGTTCAGAAATATTTATCTCTTCATTCAATACATTATCAATCGTAAATACATTTTTACCTAATAAATCAATAATAGACAGTGAATTTATCAGAGTATTAGAACTAATTTTTAGGTAATTATTAGCAGGGTTTGGATATAAATCAATACCAAGATCGATAAAATCATCAACAGATGAAGTCGAATAAACGAACTCTTCTGACAATTCCGACCAGCAAGAAGTATTTTTGTATTGAGCTCTATAAACACCTTCTTCAGGGTTTGATATTGTATTGCCTGTCTCCCCAATTATTAATACTCCATCTAAGTACCATTTATGTTGTCCTTCTTTACCTGAAGTTATAGTCTTATTATTTACTGTTAATGTGGGAGCAGGTGGCGAAGGAATAACAATAATTTCTACTTCCTCGCTGTAATTACACTTCGATGAATTAGTAACTATAGCTGTAATTTTAAAGTTATGATTTTGAATTACAACATATTTTTCTGGGTATGATATACCGTCAACTTTTATCGATGCAAGTTCTCCGGGATTCAAATCAAAATCTACAAACAACGTATCACCTGTACAAACAGACGAAGGTAGATTGTGTACTATTTCATCTGGAGCTGTATTGATTGTGACACTTATCTCTGCAGAGTCCTTATAAACTAAGTCTTTTGATTGTTGTATAAGTTTTACTTTACCAATACCAGCATCTCCCCAAGTAATATCAATAGAGTTTTGTGTTTCGTTTGAAACAACTCCACCAGATACATTCCAAGTATTTAAAAGTTCTTCATCAGGTTTCGTAGAATAAGTATATTTTTGACTCGCACATACGGATTTCAAACCAGTAATTGATACAACAGGTGAGTCCGTCAAATAGACTACTTTGACAGCTGTGTCACTGCATCCATTAGCTTCGAAATATTTGATAAGTGATATTACAACAGAATCTGCATTATCATCTGCTTTGAAATCTAGCTGCAAATCATATTCATTTACAATACTTCCACCATTAATTAACCATTTTGCAATACCTTCTGTTTGAGTGAAAACACTCTCAGTGCAACCTCTGCAAGTTGAATCTGGGCCTGTCAATGTAGCTATAGGTCTTTCCTTTATCTCTACTTCAAGTATTTGTGTATTCATACATCCGCTAGATGTATCTGTAGCTACTAGCAACACTTGTCCTATATTATTTACATTATTCCATTGAATAATTGCTGAACCATTATCATTTTTTTCGATTACTGTTCCTTCTGTCGCACTCCAAGTATATATATAATCATTTGTATTATCTATAGTATATGTTTCCGTACTCAAACCACAAACTGAAGTCATTCCCGAAAACTTTGCATTAGGTAATTCGTTTACTACAACAGTCTTTTCGGTAGTATCTTTACAAACGGGGTTTTCAGAAATTAACCGAACTATATATGTACCAGCACTATCCCATCTCACATTATTTACTAAATCTGAACCATTAATTATTATACCTTTTTCGAACGACCAACTGTAAGTTACGTCTTCGATTGCTTGTGCTGAGAATACTCTTATCGTATTTATACATAGTGGATCAGAAGAATTTATTATCCTAGGTTTAGGATATATAGTAACCGAATCCCTATTAACTGTCGCATCTAATGCAGGATTAGTAGATTTAAGGCGGAATTTATAATTATCTGAATAATCAGATAAATCTGGTATCTCAATCAATATGTCTGTTTTACTAGAACTCATCTTCCTCCCAACTATTACTGGAGTATCAAATTTCCCTTGTTCGTCAGACATTTCAATAATAAACTCATTACTCGGTGCAAAATTTATATTGAAGAAATCAACTGAAAGAGAATACTCTTTGTTTGCACAATACTTTTCTTGAGGAATAATCAGCTTTAACTCTGCCTCAGTCATTTCTGCAAACAAAGCATCTAGCAAACCAGAGTGATTATTTTGAAAACCATCTTTACTAATATTATTAGTGCTGTTTGTAAACCCCGAAATATATAATTTATTAGTCATTGATACGCCTGTTAACTCATCTAGTCCACTACCACCATAATATGAACTCCATTCCAATGGACCAGTTGATTGGTATTTTGCTAAAGTTCCATCTGATGTACCGCCACCATAGACCTGCTGCCAACCCAAAATGTTTATTTTACTAGTTGAGCTAGTGGTTCCTGCTGTATAAATACTATTGCCTTTTACGGCTATTGAATTGATATTATCATCTCCTGGACCGCCATAATATGTACCCCAATATGGATTTTGAAAAAAGTCATATCTAACTAAAAACCCATCCCATCCACCTCCTAAGTTATTCTGAAATCCATTTAAATAAATTCCATTAAAACTTTGGGTCTTACCTCCGAAATAAATATAATATCCATCTGAAGCTATTGTAGTACCTATATCATTCGAAGAACCTCCATAGTAAGTCCCCCATCGCATAGAGCCATCAGAATCAAAGCTAGAAACAAATGCATCTATTTGACCTTGTCGAGTTGGAACATTACCTTGAACAGATATATTGTTATCACTTTCAGTTTGACCCACGATAAACAAGTTATTATTTCCATCTAAGGTTATACCATGCCCATAATCATTTGCTCCTCCCCCAAAGTAAGTAGCCCACATCCTAGCACCAAGAGGATTGAACTTCACTACAAATGCATCACTCATTCCATCTCGTTGTAATTGATAACCATTGAAATATATATTATTATCACTCAATGTCTGACCAACGGCATATATATTACCATCACTATCTGCTGTTACGCCATTAATTTTATCTTCTTCTTGTCCCCCATAGTAAGTAGCCCAAAGTAAGTTACCATTAGAAAGAAATTTGGCAACGAATCCATCTAAAGTCCCGCCGCCATAAGTCAATTGATGTGCAGTTGGACTTGCTATTTTACTTAGTGAACTTGTTTCCCCAACTATTACTATATTTCCCTGATTATCTATTGTTAAATCATTAGCTACATCAAAACCCATATCGCCAAAATAAGTAGACCAAACACGACTATTGTTACTATTAAATTTTGCTAAATATGCATCTTTGAATCCACCATGAACCACTTGATAACCCCCAACAGCAATATTAGTAGGGCTTTCTGTATAACCTGTTATATAATAGTTGCCACCACTATCTTCTTTTATACTCTGAGCAGTTTCATTTGCTTGGCTACCGAAGTACGAACCCATTATCCTAGCGATAGGGTCTATGATTAGTTTTCTATTTTTATCATATTCACCTAACTTAAATGATATGATCTCACCTAATAGAGAATAAGACGACTGAATAGGAGTTGCATCTAATATTGTCCCTTGATAAGTATATGGAGCATCAAGCATCATACTACCAAACTCAATACCTATTTCCAGTTCATTATTTCCGGCTACTTTTGATGATTTGTTAAAATTTTGACTTAACTTGATTTCATCAGGATTAGCTCCTACATTAACTATAAAATCAAATTCGAAATCTCCATACTTATTGAAATATGCCCGAAAATCTATTCCTTCATATACATTTTTGTATATTACTTCTTTAGTTTCAAATAGTTCTTTTGAAATACCATTCTCAATTATATATTGATTTGATTTTTGATTGATAGATTCTATTGTTGGTATATTAGAATTAATAAAGTCAAAATCCACGCGATGCATTTCAAATGAGTTGTTTGTATAATTAGGGCTAATGTCAGAATTATCAAAGATAATTTGCTTAGCAACTAACGAAAAGCCATTGTTTCTTAGATATACTGATGAATGCGGAGTATTGTAAGTGAATAGGACATTATCTATTTCGGAAGGAAGCTTCGTAAATGTATTGTCAGCACTAAAAGCACTTGTTAAAACAACAAATGATGAAATAAAATAAATAATTAGCTTTTTCATAACAACTCCGTTAATATTTGATATATTAATATAACAGATATTAACGGAAATAGTCACATTTTCATTGTTTTTTTTTATTTTTTTGCTGGGATTCACTCGATATAATAACCGAATAAAAATCTCAAGTAATTATAATTTAGTTAAGAATAAAAAAAAAGACCGAAACAAATCGTTTCGGTCTTTAAAGAATAATTCAAAATTTTTAACTTTTGGAAAACCCTCTTCCTACAGGATGATGTTCGAAACCAATTTCTTCCATATCTTCTGGCTGGAATAAATTTCTACCATCGAATACAATATTATTTTTCAATAAACCTTTGAGTTTATCAAAATTAGGACTACGGAATGAATTCCACTCAGTCACTATTACTAATGCATCCTTATCTTTACAACAAGAATACATATCTTCGCAATACTCAATCTTATCACCGAAGTGAAGTTTAGTGTTTTCCATTGCTTCTTGGTCATACACAGATATCTTAACACCTTCTTTGAGTAATTCCTCTATAAGCACAAATGCCGGAGCTTCACGGACATCGTCAGTATTTGGCTTAAATGCAAGACCCCATATCGCAATGCTAGTCTCATTAAGATTATCAAATCTGTTCTTTACTTTATCAACAAATCTTTGAATTTGTTCTGCATTTATTCTTCTAGCTGCTTTTACAATGTGTAGAGGAGAGCCCACTTGATCAGCTGAATATTCTAGCGCTTGGACATCTTTAGGAAAACATGAGCCACCGTATCCAACACCTGCGAATAAGAAGCGTTTTCCTATTCTACTGTCAGAACCAATACCAGCCCTAATTTGCTCAATATCTGCTCCTACTTTTTCGCAATAAGCAGATAAATCATTCATAAATGAAATCTTAGTAGCTAGGAAAGAGTTCGCTGCGTATTTAGTAACTTCTGCACTTTTTTCATCCATAATATAAATAGGGTTTCCACTACGTACAAATGGTTGATACAAATCAGTCATTATCTCACCAGCTTCTTTGGAAGAAGTTCCAATTACCACTCTTTCAGGTTTCATTGCATCTTCTACAGCAAAACCTTCACGAAGGAATTCTGGATTAGAAACAACACTAACGATATTATTCTCTAATTTCGATTCGAATATTTCCGTAACAGCAGCTGCAGTACCTACAGGTACAGTACTTTTGTTTACTACTATTTTCGGTTCCGTTAGATTATTTCTACTGATAATATCAGCAATATCATTAGCAACTTTCAGAACGTGTTGCAAGTCAGCTGAGCCATCTTCATTAGGAGGAGTAGGCAGACATAGAAAAATTACTTGACTATCTACAACGGCTTTTTCTAGATCAGTAGAAAAGTTCAATCTACCTTCTTTTATATTTCTTGCAAGTAAATGGTCTAACCCCGGTTCATAAATAGGAGATTTACCACTTTTCATTATTTCAACTTTTTTCTCGTCGATGTCTATACAAAGGACATCGTTGCCAGCAGCGGCAAAACTAGTTCCTGAAACCAAACCTACATATCCAGTTCCAATAACTCCAATCTTAAAAGACATAGAATTCTCATTTTTTAAATTTCAATAGCTTCAAAAATAAACAAAGGTTTTTTGAGTTACAAGACAAACGCATCAGAAATGTAAATAACTATTGCAATAATAGTTAATACTATAATAGAAAATTTCAATAATTTTTTAACTATAGTGATTATTAGCAGCAAAGTTAGTAGAAATAAAATAACTTGTACTAGAGTAGGTAGCTCTAGATAAAATTGAATAGCATCTGTCATTTATCTTAGAATAAAAGTTAAAGGAATAGTACCCCACATCTCTTTGTTCTCTTGTAGTGGGTTGAATCTCCATTGCTTTATAGCATTGATAGCCGCTTGCTCTAGAGCTGGGTCAGCTTTCTGAAGTGGGATTACTTGACTTACAGAACCATCCGATAGTACTTTAAAACGTAATTCTATACGAGCATTAGATTTTACACTCTTTGGGAATTGAGGTAATTTCTTACTTAGAAGAACTCGATTTCCTCCTCCACCCCAATCTATATCGCCAAAGCCATCTCCAGCCCCTCTGCCAGTTCCACGATCTTTCAGACCCGTACCGGCTATATCTGAGCCGTCTTCCTTTCCAACACTTTTGTTGTCAGTTCCAGTTAGTTTTGTGTTATTATTGTCATTACTTTTTATATCATTAGAAGCTATAAACTTAGTCGCATCTTCTATTTTAACATCCGATTTGCCTTTAGTATTTGACGAAATCTGTGCGTCTTCTATATTAATTTCAGCTCTGTTTCCCTTTACTGATTTTCCTTCTTCAGTTAAGTTGCCACTTCTTTTGCCAGTACCATCACCGGTACCAAAATTTAACAATTCTATAGGAATAGAAGAACTAATTTCTCTTGGTTGCGCTTTTTCGATGCTTATAAAAGGAGAGATTATCCAGAATGCTAACATCCCGATTACTGCTATGGTAAACCCCTTAGCTGTATTCGAATCCCAAGGAATCTTTATATTTATTCCTGTGTGTATCTCTGGTTGTCTTATCATTTGACTCTATCTATCCAAGATTGTGAGTATCCTAACTCTAAAGCAGACGAACGCGCAGCTTCTTTTGTTTCAAATCTACCATATCGAACTCTATACCAAGTTCTTCCTTTCAATTCGTGTTCTGTTATCATTGGGTTCGGTACTTGTCTAGCTTTCAACTGACCCAACCAACTCTCAGCATCTTCTCTCGAAGGAGAAGAATAGATTTGCACCATAAATAGACCTGTTTCAGGTGCGGGGCCTTTTGGTTGAGGCATTGAAAATTCAGATTCATCAACCTCAACTTTAGATTTCTTATTTTCCTTTGGTGTTACAGTTTTAGTAACATTGTTGGAAGCTATATCATCTTTCTTTTTCTTTTTAGGTACAACTTTAGGTTGTACTTTTTTGGGTTCATTTTTTTCAACTATTTTATCTTCAGGTTTATCTTTCGAAATTCCTTCTTCGTCAAATTCATCTTCCAAACCAGCAAAGAACTCTTTATCTTCTTGATAAGTAATCAAAGTATCTTTGTTATCTATATCCATAGAATCAAGCCACTTTTTCTCTTCTTCACTAATGGAGTCCGAGGTAACAGTTTTCTTCTTGTTTTCAGGTTTGTGTTCCTCGTGATTCGACACTATTTCTTGATTCTCAGTTTCATCTGGGTCATGTTCTTCTGTATCGCTCAATAAAAATGCCCAAATTAACCAAACGGCACCAAGAGTTACTAATAATGTAGCAACAGAAGAATAAAGCATCAATATCCAAACAGGTGTCTTCTTTTTCTTCTCTTCTTCTGTATTCTCAGGTTCTGGCAAATTCGGCTCTGAATCAACTATGGGAGGTAGTTCATCAACTTCTTCCTTCTTCACATTAGAAGGTTTATCCGCATCTATATCAGACAAATTAACTACAGTCTCAGCATCATCACCAATCTGTTTGGCTGGTTCCGAATCAGCTGGCGGCTCTTCTATAACTTCTTTAGCTTCTCTCTTTGCTTTACTTTTTTCTATGTCAGCTTGAAGTTTTTTCTTGAAATCATCATCAAACTCAACAGTTTCATCTTCAACCTCTTCAGCTTCACTTTCAACTTCAGTGTTTTCAGAATCTATTTCTTCTGTGGCAATTTCTTCGATTTCCGATTCAGCTGTATCATCTTCTACATCAACCGCCTCATCAGTTTCTTCTTCTGATTCAGAAGACTCTTCAGTTTCTTCTTCATCGTTTTCTTGTTCATCATTATTAGCAGAATCAACAGACGCAGTTACACGAACAGTTGATGATGGTTCATCACTGAATTTGTCAGGAAGTTTAGCAGGGTAATCGTTCTCATCCTCCAACATAAACGATTCGTCATCGTTCTCGTCAGGTTCGAATCCGCCGTACTCTTCTTCTTCTTTTTTTCTATCGTCGTTCAAATCTGCCATAATCTAAAATGTGTAAAGGATACCAAGTTGAGCAAATATTCCTCTTTGCTTGTATCCATTCCAAATATAAATATCTTGGTTAAATATATTTTCTAAGTTAACAAAAGCTCCTAAACTTTCAGAAAAATAATACTCTGCTCGGAAAGTTATATCAAAATAACCATCCAATTCTATTGAATTTGCAAGATCAGCGTATCTATTCCCTATGTACTTAGCACCAATAATTGTGCCAAACTCCTTTGTGAAATAATGGTGGTAATTAGTCGCAAACTGAACTGTAGGAACGTAAGTGAGTTGTTCGTCTGTAGAATCTTGAGTAGTTATATTGAAATTCAAATCAGCTGTTACTCTTTGCAATTCATTAATATCCCAGAATAATTGAGCAAATGCTTGCAATCTATTAGACCCTACATATTCAGGATTAAATCTAAATGTACTATCATTAGTGTAGCTTATATCATTTTGGTTGATAGAATATGAGGCACCAAAAGTAGCGCTAATAAATGTAAATGGATGATAATTAAACAATATCTTACCCATTGCAACAGTGTGTTTATAATCAACAACAGGTGAAGTAACTACATAGGGATTTATCCCAAACATATCTACGAATGAATTATTGCTCAAGCCAGTATTTGCTATTGCATAGAAAGTGAAATCTTGGCTCATAATAGCAGAAATATTTACATCTGCGTATAGTGCCAGTTTACTCTCACTGACTGTATTAGTAGCTAATTGAACACCTGGGGCAATACTAAAAGAGAAATCTCCCTTTGCAATTGGGAATACAGCATTCGCTTTTATCATCGAATTGCCGTTCGAATTTGTTGTTCTAAAATCTACTTCAGCATTCAAACCAAATTTATCAGAGCCAAAAGGATTATGAAGAAACAAGCCCCCATTAATTCCAAATTCAGAACCGTCATTCAGATTATCATTCAAACTAAAAATATTGAATCCGAGTTTTGAGTCAAATCTGAAATCATTATAATTAGACTCAGTGCTAGTACCAATAGATATTTTTGTAGTATTTATATTATCAGCCGTGTCTAAAGCATAAGTGTTATAGTTCCAGTTGTCGAATCTAAACTTAGTTCTTGTTTTACTACCACCAAACAGCCAGAATTGCTCAGGAGCTATATAGTCTATATCAGCATTAGCTTGTATTTTCGTATAATCAGCATTATCGACATGACCATCGGACCCTTCGAATCCGCCATTTACAAAGAAATCGAATTTGTCTATGTTAAAATCTAGCCCTGCCATAGCTTTTGGAGTTAGAAAACTTCCAAAAGAACCTTCTAAATATCCATTAGGGAATGTAGGTACTTCGAAATTAGCTGGTATTTTCTCAGGAGGAAGTAATAAGAATTTCTGCTTTTCATTATCATTCAATGAATCTAGCGATGCTTGATTCATAGGTTTGGGTTTATCAGGCAATTTTTTAGTGCCACCACCGGTTTCAGGATTATAATTTCCAATGATAATTGCATTTGGGAAGCTAGCAGGTTCTGTATTCTGTGGCTTCTGTGTTTCTTGTGCATTCGCCGTATATAGTGATACAACTAGTACACAAAGCAATATGTTTTTCAATTTATTCATCTTTATCTATTGCCTTATTTACTCTCTTTAATCTCGCTTTTGCTGTATTACCGTAATCATCATCTGGACGCAATTCTAATAGTGCAGAATATATTTCCTTAGCTTTCAGATATTCTTTTCTTTGCTCATAGATCTCACCCAGATTTACTAATGATAGTGAAAACCAATCTTCGTAACCCGAATAATTATTTTTTATTTGTAGATAAGCTGCTTCAGCTTGTTCCAAATCCTTATCTTTTTTCCATAGTTCGCCAATTCTGTAATAAGACTCAGCTACAAACTCGTTGCTCTTACTATTAAGTGCTAATTTGAGGAAATATTCCCTTGCCTTAGCATTACTATCTATTCGCTTATAGTAACTAGCTAGACGGTATGCTGACTCATCAGAATATTCGTCACCTGGATAATTCTGAACTGCGAAATCATACATCTTTAATCCGAATGCTGTGTCTCCCAACGTGAAGTTTATCAATGCTCTTTCAAACACAGCTCTAGGTGCTGAATCTTCGTTAGGGTAAAGCTCAATTAATGATGCGAAAAGAGAGTCTGCTTTTTTCCCACTAGCACTACTTTTTTGTAATAGTGCATTTTCCATAAGTGATAGACTTGCGTAGTCACTTTGAGGGTAAGTTTTTTGAACTTTTATGAAAGCATTTTCTGCTTCTAATTTCTTA
>JAUHXN010000076.1 GCA_030426865.1 bacterium
GTGGCTTCTCATTTGGATCAAGCTCCGCTGCTGGATATCCTGGCCAATCCAAATGCGCCTCAACTCTCCAAGAACGGAGCGGCTGCAAACCTTGCCTGGTTGAGAAGAGTCAACGATCAGGGGGCAGTGTCCATGTCCTTCGGCGCGCTTAAAATTGGGGATTCCACAACTTTGTTTTGTCCAGGAGAGTTGCTGGTAGAATACCAATTACAAGCTCAACAAATGGCGCCAAATCAATGGGTGAATCTGGCGGCCTATGGTGATTATGGTCCGGGATATATCTGTCTGGAGAAGCACTATTTTGAAGGAGGCTATGAATCGAGTCCAAGAGCTTCCCGAGTGGCCCCCAGCGTGGAGTTCTCCATCCTGCCAGCCTTCCAGAAATTATTATCGGATCATTAAGATCTAAACCAACAATGAACGCTCTCGCACATGGAGGGCGTTCATTTTGTTTTCAGAAATCCAGCCAGGACCAACAAGATTCACAGTCGAATATCCCGAAAGCTACCACCTCATAATATCTTAATCTTTTCGCGTCTTAGCGGCTTTGCGTGAATCAAAAGAGATTTACCGGTAAACAGTGAACCCCAGTGTCGCGATAACCAATCCCCCAACCACCTTCATGGCGCTGAGTATTTTCATTCTTTGAAGATCGCGTGTGTACCACTGGATCCAATCCCTCAATCTCCATGGCGAAATCGTTAACCACATTCCTATAATCACCCAGACATAAGCCAAAACCTGAATAACGACGGTCCATTGTGAAGGGTGCCATCGAGCCGCATCCAGGGTTAGTTTGGCCAGCAGCAACAAAACCACTGCCAGTCCACGAACTGCCAGGAAATCTTTCAGAAAAAAGCAGGCTCCAAACCCCACCACCGCGAAAGCAGCGAGCATATACTTTTTCATCGCAGCAAAATCGGCAATGGACTCCTGCCGGACATTGTAAATGAACCAGATAGTTCCAAGGCTCATCAACAGGTAGCCCCAGAAGTTGGATCTAGGAAATTTCCACCAATAAAACCATCACAGCAATTTTCTGTACCTGAAAACCCTTTGATATCTGTTGTGTGCATATTATAGTTAAGACCAGCATTGAAGAAATACTTCGTTCCAGTTCTTTCACCTGCAATTAATAAGCTACTACATATTATAAAAACTATTGATATATATTTCATATTACTTAACTATCACAAGGGTTTTGGAACTAATAATTTTATTTTTCTTTAATACAAGATGGTATGTACCAGATAAGAATCCACTCGAATCGAATTGAACAATATTCTCACCTGTTTGCAATTTGACTTTCTCTTTGTGAAGCTCTTCGCCTCTTTGGTCAAGTACAAGCATCTCATATTCTTCGTTATCATTAGAGTAAATTTGAATATTTGCGGTATTGTTAACTGGATTCGGAGCTATTGATTGTATCTCAGTATTAGTGTGAATTATAGTTTGGTCATTGCAAGTAAGCAGCAAAGAGAACAATCCTGACTTTTGAGACTCTGTAGTACTCTCACCCCAAAATACTGAGTTATCGTTGTCAAATAACATTAACGAGGTGCTTTCTTCACTCAGTCCTGGATAACCTACTATTTTGGCTAAAGTTCCTTTCTCTGGGAAATCACCATTGACTGTAAGCTTCATCTTTCTTTTTCCATTTTCTATACCTATATTCTCAATAGTTGCTTCTCCGTATTCGGAAACTGCGTATTCAGGTATAAATATTTTAGGGTCAATAGTTACAACAGCTTCAAATTTTCTAATTCCTTTATAGCTTGCATTTTCTAAATTAGTAAAGCTAATTGAAATAGAAGTAGTATCAAGAGGATCAGCCTCTGTATCATTGATATCTAATTCAGATTCTGCTTGATAATCCACTATAGTAATAGTTCTTTGTGTAAGGCAAGGAACTGCTTCCATTTCCAAAGTAGCACTAACATTAATATCAGTTCCTATCCATTCTATTTCTATTTCCTTAGTTTCACCAGGTAATATCACTATTGGAGTAGGAGTATTAATCTGGAAATCTGTCATTGGATTCAGAATTAGACCAGTTATATCAACTGGGTCAACACCAACATTTTTAATAGTCAATATTCTTGTTCTTTGTTCAGGTATAAAAGGTAAAGTAGTATGACTAATTTCAACATAAGTACCTATACCTTGCACCCTGAGTTGAGCGGCAGCTTTATACTTTTCTTGGTCACTATGCAATACATAATAATCTGAATTAATAGTACCCACAACATTAGGAACCACTCTAACAGTAGCAGTAATGAATTCACCTGGGGCAAGAACTGTATCTTGCTTATAATTTTCGAAAGCGAATAAATCGGAACTATCTACTTCGAACTTGTTGAAGCGAAGAGGTACTGGGTCTCCATTAGTAAATATCTTGTCAGTTACATAAGCAGTATCTTGTATACAAACTTCGCCTAAGTCAATAATATCTTGATTGAAAACTATATTTCTATTCAGTCCATTACCTGATACAAATACCGCATATTCTATATTACATGACGATATTATAAGAGAATCAGATACAACACTAGTATCTTTTGGGTTGAATATTAAAGATATGTTAATACATTCGCCTGGCAAAAGTGTGTCTGGTAATTCAAAATTGTCAACTGCGAAGTGGACTTGGTTTTTAAAGTAAGCGTCTTCTATGAATAGGGGAACTTCTCCAGTATTACAAAACTCAGCATTGAATGATCTCCGTTCATCGTTGAATATATATTCGTCGCCGAATACAATTGGTGATTTTTCAACTATTGGGTTTATTATTCTAAATGATTCATCTGACTCATCTGTCTCTGGGAAAGTGAAGAAGTATTGTTTCATCTTGAAATTACCACCTCCAACACTAGAAACAAGGAATGAGTTATTTTCTGAAGAATAAGCGAGCGAATGCATAGCATCTGAGAATGTCTCGATTATACCAGATTGCAATCCTTTGACCAAATCATATATATTTATTTGGTTTTGATATTGGTATGCAAATATAGCCATATTACCTGTTGGGCTAAATCCAATCTCTACTGGGTCAGAACCACTAATATTAACAGAAGTAATTATATTTTTTGATTCTAAATCCCAAATCATTGAATTAGTACTGCCTTGGTTTGCACGAGCAATAGAACTAACACCCACTAACTTCCCGTCTGGCGATATATTAAGTTTTTCTGTAATAGGAGTTCTATAGAATTCGATACTATCTTTAGTTTGATAATCAGAAGTTGAAACAATCAATACCTTACCATCTAAACATCCTACTGCCATAAGAGTAGTGTCATTGGCAACGCCAATATCAGTTATAGGTTGTTGGTATATTACTTCTTGCTTCAAAGTTAGAGTATTGCTATCATAGACCCTGAAGACATTCCCGAACTGAGGAGTTACAATAAATTCATTTTTATCTCTAATTGTATAAATCTGTTCTGGATTAAAATCAGAAAGATCAATTTTTTCTATTGGGTCAGTTGTACCAACATCGAATATGGCAAGAGTATCAAAATTTCCAACCGAATAAATAGCAGCAAATCTGTCTTCAGAAATATACTTTGCGGACAATGGTAATTGACCACTATTTCTAGAGTTCAAATCGTATTCAATTCTCGAATTGTCTAATTTCACTAAGTCCCATTCAGATATAGAACCAACAGTGAAAGAAATCGCTTTTGTGGAGTTAAAATTATAATCAACAGAATAAACACTACTTCCCTCAGGGAAATTATGCGGTGCTTGTTTAGTGAAATCTTGACTAATTCGCATTTTCGCATTTTCAGAAGTATTGCCTGAAGGTACTTTCCATTCTAAAGTATCTGCAATAACAGAATCTACACTTTCCCAGGTTTGACCATTGTCATAACTTAACTCTGCCTTTGTATATATACTTTTGACATTGCCCTCCCAAGCTATGATTGTATCTTGACAAGGAGTAAAGGTCTCCCCTCCATTAGGGAAGTTGAGTTTCAAGTTTGTTTTAGCTTCAATTACTTTCCTATTGCCTTGTACTCTGAGGTAAACAACTGCCCCTCTATTATAGTGCACTTTTATAATTGCCGACTGTGCACCAGGTTCATAAGGTGCAAATCGAACCAACACTTGGTTAGAAGTGAATAATATACTAGTAGGTGGTGGGTTGGAGTTGAATTGATTTCCACGCCACTCTACTAAAAAATTATCATTAGATATTGTAATAGAATCAACTCTGATTGATTTTATTTGCTGCTTATCAGTCATAAGATTGTAAAAATAATCACAATTAATAGACCTTAGAGTTGTATCACCTATTTCGGTGGGAACAAATTGCAAGTCGAAAATTCTATCACCTGAAGCATTTTTAAATATGAATGTTCCTATTTTCTCTTCTAAATCTGGTATTAGGATAGGGAAAAATGCTGATTCTTTCTCGTGTGTAAATACTAAATTGGTACTATACTCTTTTTCACCAATTGCTGTGTGATCGGGAATCCAATCTATTACCTGCCACCCTTGTGCATCAGGGGCACCAACAGTAAAGTCTCGATGAGTAAATGCACCCTCTAAGAACAAAAGGTTATTTTGATTTATTTCAATTGGTTGAGAATTATTTACGGCTCTTATTTCCGCCTTAATCTGGGGGAAACTTTGGTAATCTAAGTTACGAATACTCAATACTGGTTGCGATACTAGTATTGTTGGAAGCAATAATAATATTAAATAAAATAATTTTTTCACAAAGTCCTTTAAAATTTTGCTTTAAGACGTTTTCAAAAATAAAATAGTTACAAATATAAATAAAAAGAACGCTTAGTTATATTCTAAGCGTTCATTTTAGTTGTTTATTGATAGGTTATCTTACACCCTCTGTATCACGGCGGCATAACCTTGACCAACTCCGATACACATAGTAACAAGTGCAAATTCTTTTCCTTGCTCTACTAGTTCAATAGTTGCAGCACCGAGTAGTCTAGCGCCCGTCATTCCCAGCGGGTGACCTATTGCAATTGCACCACCGTTCGGGTTAAGTCTTGCGTCATCATCAGCAATTCCCCATGCTCTAGTACATGCTAATGCTTGTGCTGCGAAGGCTTCGTTCAGCTCTATTATATCTAAATCTGCGAATGTTAATCCAGCTTTAGCTAATGCTTGGTTCGAAGCTTCGACTGGGCCAATCCCCATAATGCGAGGTTCAACTCCCACTACTGCTGATGAGATTATTTTTGCTTTGGCTGTTAGCCCATTTTGTTCTAACCCATCTTCGTTAGCTAGCAATACTGAACAAGCACCATCATTCAATCCAGAAGAGTTCCCTGCCGTTACTGAGCCATCTTTTTTGAATGCTGGTCTAAGTCCAGCTAGTCCTTCCATAGAAGTACCTGGTCTTATGAATTCATCTTGACTAAATATTATAGGGTCTTTTTTTCTTTGTGGAATTTCTACCTGCATAATTTCTTTTGCTAATCTTCCATTTTGAGTAGCTTTTGCGGCTTTTGATTGAGACCAGTAAGCAAATTTATCTTGATCTTCACGTCTAATACCATACATTTCAACAAGATTTTCAGCAGTATTACCCATTCCATCAGTTCCATACATTTCATGCATTTTGGGATTAACAAACCTCCAACCAAAAGCAGAATCGAACATCTCAGCGCTATTACCCCAAGGTTGTGCTGATTTGGAAACTACATAAGGTGCTCTTGACATACTCTCAACTCCACCTGCTATCATTACGTTACTATCACCCAATATCAAAGAGCGTGATGCATGTATTGCTGACGCCAATCCCGATGAACATAGTCTATTGACAGTTTCACCAGGAACTGAGTGTGGTAACCCTGCTAATAGGGCAGACATACGTGCCACATTGCGATTCTCTTCTCCTGCTCCGTTCGCATTTCCAAGTATCACATCACCTATATTTTTTGTGTCTAAGCTAGGGTTTCTTTTTACCAATTCAGCTATAGTCATAGCAGCCATGTCATCAGGACGAACTGCGGCTAATGTACCTTTAAAATTCCCAATCGGTGTTCTTATCGAATCTACTATATATGCGTTTTTCATTGTTTCTCTATTTTTTTACTTTTTCAATCTTTTTAAATAATTCGAAATCTAATTTTTGAATATAAGACTGATAATCAGCCCATTCATTTTCTAAAAATTTATTTACTTTTGATACTAATTCATTTGTCATTCTCTCTATTCTCTCTGCCATGATGCGCTGAGTAGAGTTTGGACTGCCCATTGCAGAGCCAAGATAATATTGAGCATAACCCGAGTGATGGTTGTAAGTATCTTCTCTTCTAACTATACCTTTTAACCCACCTTTTCCTCTCAAATATATCTTTATAGATTCTATTGAGTCTTTTATCGATTTTGTTCTTTTGCTTAGAATATCTTTCTCCAAATCTTTATTTGCTTCCATTAGCTTTTCGTATATACCTAATTTTTCTTCTGCTTCGTTTACTTTATCCATCGCTTCGGTTGCATTACTGATATTAACTTCTAGCTCTTTATACATTGATTGTACAGCGACCAAATCACTCATATTATATTCTACTCTAGGATCGTTCTCTACTATAAACTCTGCAGAGTCACTTATATTCATATATGTAAACACAGCTTTATATTTCCCAGGTAATACGGAGATGCTACCGGGAGGTGTAGTCTCATTCTCTGGTTTTTTAGAGCCAGGTCTTCTTATTCCATTCGTCTCGAATCCCCAATAGTATCTTTGGATTGCAGTATCTACTTTCATAAAAAGTGTTCTGACTTCTTTTCCAGAGATATCGTATATTCTAACCGTTAGAGAGTCTTTTGAGGGACCTTTATCTTTCTTCTTGTCATCAGTATCATCATCAATGTCTTTCTTTTTTTCTTTTTTCTTAGACTTTGGCTTGTTGATGTTGAATGTGAATCGAACTCCCATTCTCTCATTAGTACCATCATACATAGATTTACCTCCAAATCTAGTGCCTGCTGGTTGCTTTGTCGAAACCATATAGCCAGTATTAACAGGGAATAGAGTCAACGGTTTTTCTAGTATATCAGCACCTTCTTTTGCAACTTCTCTGAATGCAGAAATATCATCAAATATCCATGCCGCTCGGCCGAAAGTCCCAATTACTAAATCATTCTCTCTTTCTTGTATTTCCATATCCATAGTAGGTACGCTTGGGTAACCTTCTGTCCATTTTTGCCAATCCTTGCCTTGATTGAACGATACATAAAGTCCAAACTCTGTACCTAAGAACATAAGATTTGGCTCTATTGGGTCTTGGATAAATGATATCACATAAGATCCTATTTCCTTGCCTTTAAGTAAATTGGTCCAACTATCACCTTTGTTGTTAGTGAATAGTAGATATGGTTCCCAATTATTACGTCTGTAATCGTTGACTACAACATAACATTCGGATTCATTATAACGAGAAGGGCGTATCTGTGGTATCCAAGATCCCTTTGGTGCTCCACCTAGATTCCCAGTTTTGTTTTGCCAGCTATTACCATCGTCAGTAGTTAGTTGTATATTACCGTCATCTGTAGTAACCCATATCATCTTATCATTCAGTGTACTCGGAGCTATGGCTAATATAGTAGTATAGTTCTCGGCACCAGTAGCATCGAAAGTCAGTCCACCACTTGAATCTTGTTTTTGATATTCAGGATTGTTAGTTGTCAAATCAGGTGAAATAATTTCCCAGTTTTCCCCTCGATCTGTGCTCTTGTGTAAATATTGCGAGCCATAATATACGGTCTTATTGTCAAAAGGGTCAGCCGAAATAGCTGCATTCCAATTAAATCTCAAAGTTATAGAATCTTCAGGGTGTACAGGTTTGATAAAGTTTGTTCCACCTGTTTCCAAATCATATCTACCTAGACTTCCTCCCTGTGCCATAGCATAACCATAACGGTTATCACTTGGGTCAGGTACTACATCGAATCCATCGCCAAAGCGTAACTCCTCCCAATAAGCATTACGGATACCGCCACTTCTCCAAACTGAAGATGGGCCAATCCAAGAGCCATTGTCTTGCATACCACCATACACTCTGTAAGGTACTTCATTATCAACTGAGATATGATAGAACTGAGCGACTGGCAGATTCTCTACAAATCTCCAATTAGCACCTCTATCTTTTGATATTGCTAATCCTCCGTCATTACCGTCTATTATATGATTAGGATTGTTGGGGTTAATCCAAAATGCATGATGGTCAGGGTGTACTCCATCTGCGTAATAAGCTATCATATTCTGGAACGATTTACCACCATCTTCGGATTTATCAATTACAGAATGCACATTATATATTCTATTCTCATTCCAAGGGTCAACCCTAATATCTGCATAATAGAATGGACGACCGCCAATGTTTTCAGTCTGTTGATTTCTCCATGTGAAACCACCATCCGTACTTTTGTAAAAACCATTATCTTTTGCTTCTACTAGAGCATATACTATGTCTCTATTGCTCTGGCTTATAGCAAGGCCAATTCTTCCTAATTCGCCTTTGGGTAATCCATCTTCATCTGTCAATTCTTTCCAAGTGTCACCACCGTCTAGGGTCATATATAGTCCAGAACCCTCGCCACCAGATTTGAAAAACCACGGCCAACGGCGAAATTCCCACATAGCAGCGAACATCTTATTAGGATTGCTCGGGTCAACTATTAGGTCTGCTATTCCAGTTTTTTCATTTACATAAAGAACTTTTTTCCAGCTTTTACCACCATCTGTTGTTTGGAATACCCCACGTTCTTCGGTTTCACCCCAAGCAGGGCCTTGCGCTCCAACGTAAACTATATCCGGATTATCACGATGGATTATTATTCTATGAATGTTCCTAGAGTTTTCTAATCCGAGGTGAGTCCAAGTGCGACCACCATCTATACTTTTGTAAATTCCATTACCACTAGATTGACTATTACGTGGATTGCCCTCACCTGTACCTAGCCAAATAACATCTGGATTAGATTGCTGAATTTTTACATCGCCAATTGACTGCGTCGGAAGCTCTTCCGTTAGTGGCTCCCAAGTTATGCCATCATTAGGAGAGTACCACAACCCACCGGAAGCAGTACCCACATATATATCAGCTGGGTTGCTTAGATTTACATCAATGGCGGTAACTCTACCACTCATACCTGCTGGGCCTATGTTTCTAGGGGCTAATTCTTTGAATTTACTTAGATCTACTTGTTGTGAAGTTACTATTATAGGTAATAATAAAAGTGCTAACAAAATACTTATTTTCTTCATTCAGATTCCTCTATCCAATTCTTGTCTGTTCGATAAGCTGTACCACGGAAAAGTCCAACTAGTTCACCTTTCTGATTTTTTACTTCTACATCTAATATAGCAGTTTTGGGCGAAAGTGAAATAGTCTTCGCAATAGCGGTTATTACTTCCCCTTCTTTAGTAGCTTTAGGATATTGCATAATAACGGAAGTAGAGACAGCTTTCTTTCCGTATGAATTGGAAGCGAATGCAAATGCACTATCAGCTAATGAGTACGAAATACCCCCGTGCATTATATCAAAGCCATTAAGCATTTCCTTACGGACAGTCATTTTTAGGTGACAATACCCCCTCTCAACAGCAACTAGCTCTATCCCAAGCCATTTGCTAAATGGGTCATTATCGTACATCAGATGAAATACTTTTTCAGCTATCTTTTGGTCAGTCATAAAAGTTCAGATTTGTAATAATTTAATCGAATAATTTAATCAAAACGTGAGTATTTTCCATATTTGTTGTTCGATTTAGCAAGAAATAGCATTTATTAATGAATCTAGAATTAGTTTCTCAAAATAGTTCTTGCAAATTCCTTCAAAAAACTATACGTTTACGGGAAGAAAAGAAAAACTTCGAAGAAATATTATGAAAATACTGATACTAGCTAATAATTATATTTAATGTGACTAAAGTCACTTTTTTGGGGAGAGTGTTTGTATCCGTTGACTAAAGTCAACGGCAATACTTTAGGTTATTTAAGCAAGTTGTATGAATATAAATAGAATGTATTGCCGTCGGTTTTAACCGACGGACATAGGAAAGTAACACTAGTCCTTGGGACTTTAGTCCCATTTAACTAATAAGAGAAAAACAAAATGAAAAGACTAATTCTTGCTGTTATATTAGCAAGCATAACCCTTACAGCAAAAGACTTCACCGTTACTACGAATGCAGGGATTTCACTTCATCAGAGACAAGTTAAAGATGAAGTTGGTGGAAAGAGCTACCCTATATTAAGTAACAATTCGGAAATAAATTTGAATTTCGAATTAAGGTATAATATCAACGAATATTTATCCGCTGGTGTTTATTATAGATATGACTTTGGCAATATACAAAGCTCATATATCTCTCTAGATGGTTTTGGAGATCAAACTCATTTCGATTTTAATTATAGCGAGGACTGGATTGGACCAATAGTCAAAGGCCATTACAAAAATGTATTTCTTGGCTTAGGTTACGGACTTATGGCATCAAGGAGTGATATGCTCGGTGGGATAGCGAATGAGGAATATGGGTTGAAACAATTTACTGCTTCGTCAATTGCGTGGTTAGTTCAGCTTGGAGGG